>NZ_JBKFAX010000018.1:0-125816 GCF_053345865.1 Mycobacterium sp. C31M
TGCGTCAACACGCGGACCCCGAAAAGGAATCAGTTACAGATCCCTTCCTGACACCTCCGGAGGCATTTGAGAAGGACCAACTCGATCTATATCAGCGGGCCCAGCCGGCGTCGGTCAGCGCGTCGAGGACGGCGACCGGGTCGGTGCCCAGGTCCCAGCGGGTGAAGACATAGAGCCGGTCGTCGGCGCAATCGATCTCGAGCAGTCGCTGCTTGCGCGCGAGCCGGCGGAACTCGGTGATCCGGATCAGCGTGATGTCATCGCGGGTGAGTACCCGTGAACTGATCCACCCACGGATCTGCAGGCCCGCGTCGGTGATTGCCAGTTTTGGACGTGCGCGCCAAGAACCGATTGCAAACAGCAGCAAACCGAGTCCGGCAACGACGCTGAGGACACGCCCCGGCGGGTCTGTGACCACGCTCACAGCTACTCCGAGCATCACCAGACCGGCCATACCGATCCAGATGACGGCGGCAGGCTTCGGTGCCCAAAAAGTTTGCTGCATGGGCTCAGTACCCCGTTTTACCGGGGAGTTTGAAGTTATCCACAGCAGCTATCCCCAATGGGGATGAATCACAACGGTGTGATTGGGTAACGGACAGATTGCGGGCAGGCGAACGCATCGAGGTGAAAATGAATTCATTCACCGACGCAGCCGCGTCAGCGCCACCGCATGGTGAGCAAAAGCCCGGTGATCATGAAAGCAAACGCGATCGCGTAGTTCCACGGACCCAGATCGGCCATCCAGCCCAGCCACGTCGGCGCGTTCAGGCCGGTCGCCCCGAGCTGGAACACCAACAGCCAGAACAGCCCGAACAGCATCAGGCCGACGAACAGCACCACGAACCACACACTCGACGGTCCGGCCTTCACCTTGACCGGGGTCCGGCTCACCGGGTTGATGGTGAAGTCGTTCTTCTTACGGACTTTGGACTTGGGCATGGTTAACCTTTGAAGACGATGGTCGAGGCGGTGAACACTGAGCCTAACGCAGCGCCGAACCGCAAACGGTCGCTGTGGCGGTTCGGGGTGCCCATCGTGTGTGTCTTCGCCGGTCTGCTGCTGTCCACCACGCACGGAGTGTCCGGCGGATCCGAGATCCGCCGCAGTGATGCGCCCCGGCTGGTGGATCTGGTCCGGGAGACCAGCGCGGGCGTCGACCGCCTGACGGCCAAGCGTGACGCCTTCGTGGCGGCCATCGACAGCCACCACGGCGGCTCCCCCGGCACCGACGCGGCCCTGGCCGCGATCATCCGGCGCGCCGACACCCTGGCCGAGCAGGCGGGTCTGGACCCACTGCAGGGTCCCGGGCTGGTGGTGACCCTCGACGATGCGCAGCGCGACGCCGACGGTCGCTATCCCATCGACGCCTCCCCCGACGATCTGGTGGTCCACCAGCAGGACATCCAGGCGGTCCTGAACGCGCTGTGGAGCGCCGGTGCCGAGGGCATCCAGATGCAGGACCAACGGATCATCGGAACGTCGGCACCGCTGTGTGTTGGCAACACCCTGCTGCTCAACGGGCGCACCTACAGCCCGCCCTATGTGGTCACTGCAGTCGGTGACCCGGCGGCCATGCAGGCCGCGCTGGCGGCCGCTCCCCTGGTCACTCTGTACAAGCAGTACGTACTGCGGTTTCAGCTCGGCTACTCCGAGCAGGTGCGCGATCGGGTGGAGCTGCCCGGATATCCGGCCCCGGTACGTATGCGGTACGCCAAAGCAGCAGGTCCGCTCGGATATTAGGGTGCGCGGGCCAGTAGCCTGATCGCATGCAGGTTCTGGTCGTCGACAATTACGACAGCTTCGTGTTCAACCTGGTCCAGTACCTAGGCCAGCTGGGCGTGCACGCCCAGGTCTGGCGCAACGACGACGAGCGGCTGGCCGACCCGACCGAGGTCGCCCGCCACTTCGACGGCATCCTGCTCTCCCCCGGCCCCGGTACCCCCGAGCGCGCCGGCGCCTCGATCCCGCTGGTGCATGCAGCTGCGCAGACCCGCACACCGCTGCTCGGGGTGTGCCTGGGACATCAGGCGATCGGCGTGGCGTTCGGCGGCACGGTGGACCGCGCACCGGAGCTGCTGCACGGCAAGACCAGCGTTGTGCATCATGTAAATGCCGGTGTACTGCAAGGTCTTCCGGATCCCTTCACGGCCACCCGGTATCACTCGCTGACCATCCTGCCCGAGACCCTGCCGGACACCCTGGAGGCCACCGGGCACACCGACAGCGGTGTCATCATGGCGGTCCGGCACTTCGAACTGCCGATCCACGGCGTGCAGTTCCACCCCGAGTCGATCCTCACCGAGGGTGGTCACCGGATGCTGGCCAACTGGCTCGGCTACTGCGGTACCGCCCCCGACGAGGGGCTGGTCCGCAAGCTGGAGACCGAGGTGGCCGACGCGGTGCGGGCGGCAACGGAGCGGGTCTAGGACGCGAACACCGCTAGGACTAGGACGCGAAGCTCAGCGTGATCGAGGCCCCGTAACCCACCCCGGAGCCCGGGGACGGGTTCTGGGTGACCACCGCGTTGGTGCGCTGGCCGCTGTTGTCCACGTTGGCGCCCTTGATCAGCACTCCGGTCCAGCCGAGCGCCCGCAGGTTCGGTTCCGCATCCACCCAGAACTGACCGGTCAGATTCGGCATCACGAACTGGTTGCCCCGCGACACCTGCATCTGGATGACGGCGTCCTTGGGCGTCGGTTGCCCGGCGGCCGGGTTGGTGCCGATGACCTGACCGGCGGGCGCGGTGTCGTCGGTGTCGACAGGCACGATGTTGATGAACCCGGAGGCGGTGAGGATCTGTCGGCAGGTGTCGACGTTGAGGCCGACGCAGTCGGGGATCGCCACGCTGCCCGGTCCGGAGCCGACGATGACCGTGATCACGTTGGTGATCGCCGAACTGGCGTTGGCCGGCGGGTTGGTGCCCAGCACCTTGCCCTTGAGGTCGGGGGTCGACTCGGATTCCGAGGGCTGCACCCGACCGAAACCGGCGTCGAGCAGTTCACTGGTGGCCTGGGCCAGCGTCATCCCCTTGACCTCCGGCACCACCCGTTGCTCGGCGCCGGTGGACACGTTGATGGTGATGTCCTCGCCGGCGCCCACCTCGGTCCCGGCGGCGGGGTCGGTGCTGATCACCCGATCCGGCCCGATGGTCGAGTCCGGCTTGAGCGAGGTCCGCGTCTTGAAGCCACGGTTCTGGAGCGCAGCGATGGCGTCGGCGGACACCTGACCGGTCACATCGGGGACCTGCACATCACGCGGACTGTTGCCGAGGGTGTTGATGCCGATGGTCACCACGACGGTCAGGATGGCCAGCACGGCGACGACCACCAGCCAGCGTCCCACCGACTTGTTGTTCGACCGGTTGGGGTAACCGCCGGCGGTGGGGATGTGCTCGGTCGGCAGCGCCCGGGCGTGCGGGCCGGTGGTGTGGGTGAGCATGTTGGTGCGCTCGGCATCGGTGAAGATCTTCGGCGCCTCGGGCGACTCACCGCTGTGCACCCGGATCAGATCGGTGCGCATCTCGGCCGCACTCTGGTACCGGTTCTCGGGGTTCTTGGACAGCGCCTTGAGCACCACGGCGTCGAGTTCGGGGGAGATACCGGCATGGCGGGTGGATGGCGGCACCGCATCTTCACGGACGTGCTGGTAGGCCACTGCGACCGGTGAGTCACCGATGAAAGGTGGTTCGCCGGTGAGGATTTCGTACAGCACGCAGCCCAGTGAGTAGACATCGGAGCGGGCGTCGACCTTCTCGCCGCGGGCCTGCTCCGGGGACAGGTACTGGGCGGTGCCGATCACCGCGGCTGTCTGGGTGACGCTGTTGCCGGCGTCGGCCAGCGCGCGGGCGATACCGAAGTCCATCACCTTCACCGCGCCGGACTTGCTGATCATGATGTTGGCCGGCTTGACGTCGCGGTGGATGATGCCGTGCTGGTGGCTGAAGTTCAGCGCCTGGCAGGCGTCGGCGATGATCTCGATGGCGCGCTTGGGCTCCATCGGTCCCTCGGTGTGCACGATGTCGCGCAGCGTCACACCGTCGACGTACTCCATGACGATGTAGGGCAGCGGGCCGTTGGGGGTGTCGGCCTCGCCGGTGTCGTAGACCGCCACGATGGCGGGATGGTTCAGCGCGGCGGCGTTCTGCGCCTCGCGGCGGAACCGCAGGTAGAAGCTGGGGTCGCGGGCCAGGTCGGCACGTAGCACCTTGACCGCGACGTCCCGATGCAAGCGGACGTCGCGGGCCAGATGGACCTCGGACATGCCGCCGAAACCGATGATCTCACCGAGTTCGTAGCGGTCCGAGAGGTGCTGTGGGGTGGTCACGGGGTCTCACTAGGTGGTTCCGCGGGGGGTGCTGATTCGGCCGGGACGCCGATGACCGTGGTGCTGGTCGAGGTTTCCTGCTGCACCGGATTGTCCTTCTTGTCCTGTGCGTTGACCACGATCAGCACGGCGATGATGATCGCCAGTGCGCCGAGCACGCCGGCGGCCCACAGCAGCGCCCGCTGGCCGGGGGAGAAGGTGCGTCGCGGGGGCGGCGGCCGGTGGCTGCCGGTGGTGGCCCGTGGCCGCGAGGTGGTGGCCGGTGGTCGGTACTCGGCCGCGGCGGCCGCCCGGGCCTGGGTGCCCGATGGGATCGCCGCGGGGGCGGCCCGGCCGATCGTCGGGGCGGAGTTCGGGCGCGGTGGCCGGCGTCCGGCCCGCACCGCGGCGACGGCGTCGGCGAACGGACCGCCGGAGCGGTACCGGTGGTTGGGTTCCTTGGCCAGCGTGATCTCGATGAGCTCGCGCACGTTCGGCGGCAGGTCGGCCGGCAGTGGCGGCGGCGCCTCCTTGATGTGCTTCATCGCCACCGTGAGGGCTCCGTCGCCGGTGAACGGGCGCTTGCCAGACACCGACTCGTAGCCGACGACACCGAGCGAGTACACATCGGAGGCGGCGCTGGCATCACGGCCCAACGCCTGTTCGGGGGCGATGTACTGGGCGGTGCCCATCACCATGCCGGTCTGGGTGACCGGGGCCGCGTCGACGGCCTTGGCGATACCGAAGTCGGTGAGCTTCACCTGCCCGGTCGGGGTGATCAGGATGTTGCCGGGTTTCACGTCGCGGTGCACCAGGCCCGCGGTGTGCGCGACCTGTAGGGCGCGGCCGGTCTGTTCCAGCATGTCCAGGGCGTGCCGCAGCGACAGCCGTCCGGTGCGCTTGATGACGGAGTTCAGCGGCTCGCCGTTGACCAGTTCCATCACCAGATAGGCGGTGCGGCCCTCGCCGGCGTCCATCTCGGTCTCGCCGTAGTCGTAGACGCTGGCGATGCCGGGATGGTTGAGCATCGCGACGGTGCGCGCCTCGGAACGGAACCGCTCGACGAACTCGGAGTCCTCGGAGAACTCGGCCTTGAGAACCTTGATCGCGACCTGGCGGCCGAGGCGGGTGTCGAGACCTTCCCACACCTGCCCCATACCGCCGGTGGCGATGAGCCGCTGCAGCCGGTAGCGGCCGGACAGCGTCACTCCCACCCGGGCCGTCATGATGCCTCCCGGAGTGCGGCGGCGATGGTGGCCCGCCCGATCGGGGCGGCCACTGCGCCGCCGGTGGCGTTCAATCGGTCACCGCCATTCTCCACGAGGACCGCGACGGCGACCTTCGGGGCTTGTGCCGGCGCGAAGGCGATGTACCAGGCGTGGGGCGGGGTGTTGCGGGGATCCGTGCCGTGCTCGGCGGTGCCCGTCTTGGATGCGATCTGCACGCCGGCGATGGCTCCCTTCTGCTGTGTCACCTGCTCGGCGCCGACCATCAAATCGGTAAGTGTAGCCGCGACCTGCGGTGACACCGCTCGTCGTTGTTCGCTCGGGGCGGTGGTGGCGATATTGGACAGGTCGGGTCCCTTGAGGGTATCGACCAGATACGGGGTCATGCTGATGCCGCCGTTGGCGATGGTCGCGGCCACCAGGGCGTTCTGCAGCGGGGTGACCGCGACATCGCGCTGCCCGATGCTCGACATGCCCAGCGCGGCGGCGTCGCCGATGGGTCCGACGGTCGATTCGGCGACCTGCAGCGGGATGGGTGTCGGCGTGCTGTCCAGACCGAACGCCCGGGCCGTCGCCTTCAGCTTGTCGGCACCGTTGTCGATGCCGAGTTCGACGAACGCGGTGTTGCAGGACCGGGCGAAGGCCTCACGCAGCGAGGCTGTCGGTCCGGCACCACACGGGTTACCGCCGTAGTTCTCCAGGGTGGCGGTGCTGTCGGGCAGCGGGATGCGGGGTGCTGCGGTCAGCTGCGTATCGGGGGTGCTGCCGTTCTGCAGCGCCGCGGCGGTGGTGATCACCTTGAACGTGGAACCCGGTGGGTAGGTCTCGGCGATCGCACGGTTCACCAACGGGGCGTCGGCATTGTCACGCAGCTGCTCCCAGGCCTGTGTCTGCACCGAACCGTCGTGGCTGGCAAGCTGATTCGGGTCATACGACGGTGCGGACACCATCGCCAGGATCTTGCCGGTCGACGGTTCCAGCGCCACCACCGCACCCTTGCACGGGCCGTCGCAGCCGGACTCCATGGCGTCCCAGGCGGCTTCCTGGACATCGGGTTTCACGGTGGTGTCGACATTGCCGCCGCGCGGGTCGCGGCCGGTGAAGAAATCGGCCAACCGGCGGCCGAACAACCGCTCGTCGGAGCCGTTGAGGATCGGGTCTTCGGCGCGTTCGAGTCCGCTGCTGGAATAGCCCAACGAGTAGAAGCCGGTGACCGGGGCGTAGGTCTCGGGCTTGGGGTAGACGCGCAGGAACCGGAACCGGCCGTCGGTGGACACCGAGTACGCCAGCAGTTCGCCGCCGGCGGTGATCTGGCCGCGCTGGCGGGAGTATTCGTCGAGCAGCACCCGCTGGTTGCGCGGGTCGGAGCGGTAGCGGTCGGCGGTGAACACCTGGGTGAGGGTGGCGTTGGCCAACAGCAGCACCACCAGTGCCATGAAGACGACCGAGAGTCGGCGCAGTGAGGTGTTCATACCTTGCCGATCACCTCGGTGGACGCGGCGGCGATCGGCTGCTGGTTCGGGTTGGTGGTGGGCCCGATGGGGCGGCGTGCCGCGTGCGAGATACGTACCAGGATGGCCAGCAGGACGTAGTTGGCCAACAGCGACGAACCGCCGTAGGACATCCACGGGGTGGTCAACCCGGTCAACGGGATCAGTTTGGTGACGCCGCCGACGACGATGAACAGCTGGATCGCCAGGGTGGAGGCCAGGCCGGCGGCCAGCAGCTTGCCGAAGCTGTCGCGCACCGCGATCGAGGTGCGCAGCCCGCGGGTGATCAGAATCGTGTAGAGCATGAGAACGCCTGCCAGACCGACCAATCCGAGTTCCTCGCCGATGGCTGCGATGATGAAATCGGTGGAGGCGGCGGGCACGGTGCCGGGCTGCCCGTTACCCAGGCCGGTGCCGAAGATACCGCCGGTGGCGAAGCTGAACAGCGACTGCACCATCTGGTAGCCGGCACCGTCCGGGTCGGCGAACGGGTCCAGCCAGTTCTGCACCCGGACCCGCACATGGGCGAACAACTGATAAGCCACCAGGCTGCCCGCGGCGAACAATCCGAGGCCGATGACCACCCAGGCCAGCCGATCGGTCGCGACGTACAGCAACACCAGAAACGATGCATACAGCAGAAGCGAAGTGCCCAGGTCTTTTTCGAACACCATCACGCCCACCGAGGCGATCCAGGCCACCAGCAGCGGTGCCAGGTCGCGCGGCCGGGGCAGGTCGACGCCGAGCACATGCTTGCCGGCGTTGGTGAACAATTCGCGCTTGGACACCAGCACGGCGGAGAAGAAGATCAGCAGCAGGATCTTGGAGAACTCGGCGGGCTGGATCGAGAAGCCCTCGAACCGGATCCAGATCTTGGCGCCGTACTGCTCTGAGTAACGGGCCGGCAGCAGCGCCGGAATCAGCAGCAGCACAAAGCCGATCAACCCGCAGGTGTAGCCGTAGCGGGCCAGCATGCGGTGATCGCGCAGCGCCGCCAACACCGCGCCGAAGGCCACCACGCCGACCAACGTCCACAGCATCTGTTGGGCGGCGTTACCGCCGATGGTGTCCTGATCGAGCTCGCGCTGGGCCAGGTCCAAGCGGTGAATCATCACCAGCCCCAAGCCATTCAGCAGCGCGACCACCGGGAGCAGCAGCGGATCGGCGTAGGGCGCGAACCGGCGGATCGCCAGATGCGCGCCGCCGAACAGAGCCAGGTAGGCCAGGGTGTACTGGGCTAGGTCCCAGGACAGTCCCTGTTCCTGGTTGGCCTCCACGATCAGCAACGCCACGGTCGTGATCACCGCGGCGAAAACCAGCAGGCCCAGTTCGGCGTTGCGCCGATTCGGCAGGGGAGGGGTGACGGAGACCGGTGACTGGGGGTCAGTGGTCATGACGCCGTCCGGCAATTGGTGCCCGGCTCCGGCGGTGGGGGCGGCAGTGCCGTGACAGTGGGGGAGGGCTTCGGGTCGGGACTGGGTGGGAGAGATCCGGTGGCGCGCGGCGGCGGGGCCGGGGTTTCGGGGGCCTCGGGTGCGGGCTCACCGGGGCGGGTCGTGGTCGCCGGGGGCGGCGGAGTCGCGGGGCGCGGTGCGGCCGACGGGGTGGGCGTGGGCGATGTGGCCGGCGCCGGCGGGCGGGAGGTGGGTGCGGGGCTGGGCCGCGGGGTGGAGACCGGAGCGGGGGCGCTGGTCGTCCTGGAAGTCTGGGTCGGCACCGTGCAGATGGGCAGCAACGAGGTGCGCGACAGTTCGTTGATCTGGCGGATCGCGTCGTCCAGCGTGCCTGAGGGCAGGCCGGCGGCGACCTGGGCACGCTCGGATTCGCGGATATCGTCGACGCCCAGCAGTTCACAGTCCAGGGCATCCTTGGACTGGCCGAAACTGATCAGGGACAACTCATTTCGGGAATTGAGGCACCCGACCAGAAACGGCTCCTGCAGGGACAGGCCCAGAAACGAGCCCTGCACACCGCGCATGATCGCGACGGTGCCGTCCTGCTCACTGACGTAATAGTTGTTGCGAACGATCTCGCGGGCGATGGTCAGCCCCGCCACCACTACCAGAAGGACCACCACGGCGGCGATCAGCATCCGGCGTTTGGAGCGGGGCGGGCGTTGCTCCTCGGGTTGTGTGACAACCCGTTTGGGCTGGTTGCGCTTCGGGTTGAACGCCGACGCCCGGCCTGCTGCGGTATTCGGCGCCGGGGCGTCGTCCTCGATGCCCGAGACGGCCCCGGCCAGGATCGGCTGGGTCTGGCCGTAGTCGTAATCGACGACATCGGCCACCACCACGGTGACGTTGTCGGGGCCACCGCCGCGGAGCGCGAGTTCGATCAGCCGGTCGGCGGCGTCGACGACATCGGGCATCTGCAGTGCCTCGGCGATGGTGTCGTGGCTGACCGGGTCGGACAGGCCGTCCGAACAGAGCAGGTAGCGGTCGCCGACGCGGGCCTCGCGCATGATCAGCGTGGGCTCGACCTCGTGGCCGGTGAGCGCCTTCATGATGAGCGAGCGCTGCGGGTGGCTGTGCGCCTCTTCGGCGGTGATCCGCCCCTCGTCGACCAGCGTCTGGACGAAGGTGTCGTCCTTCGTGATCTGGGAGAGCTCACCGTCGCGCATCAGGTAGCCGCGCGAGTCGCCGATGTGCACCAGGCCCAGTCGGGCCCCGGCGAACAGGATGGCGGTCAGCGTGGTGCCCATACCCTCTAGTTCGGGGTCGGCTTCCACGTGGGCCGCGATCGCCGAGTTACCCTCGTGGACGGCCACATTGAGCTTGTTGAGCAGATCGCCGCCGGGTTCGTCATCATCGAGGTGGGCCAACGCGGCGATGACCAGTTGGGAAGCCACCTCACCGGCGGCATGCCCGCCCATACCGTCTGCCAGGGCCAGTAACCGGGCCCCGGCATACACCGAGTCCTCGTTGTTGGCGCGGACCAGCCCGCGATCACTGCGCGCCGCATAGCGCAATACGAGTGTCACGGGCGCAACTCGATCACCGTTTTGCCGATTCGTACCGGCGTTCCCATCGGAACCCTTACCGCCGTAGTCACCTTCGCCCTGTCGAGGTATGTGCCGTTGGTCGATCCTAGGTCTTCGACGTACCATTCCGAGCCCCGAGGTGACAGCCTGGCGTGCCGTGTCGAGGCGTAATCGTCGGTGAGCACCAGCGTGGAGTCGTCGGCCCGGCCGATCAGTACGGGCTGGCTGCCGAGGGTGATCCGGGTGCCGGCCAACGCCCCCTCCGTCACCACCATGTGCCGCGCGATATGTCGTCGTTCACCGCGGGGCAGCAGCGAGCCGCGCAGCGCGAGTCCACGGCGCACCATCACCGCGCCGGTGGGGGCATAGATATCGGTGCGCAGGATGCGCAGCACCGACCAGATGAACAGCCACAGCAGCAGCAGAAATCCGACGCGGGTCAGCTGCAGTACTAGCCCCTGCATCTGACGTCCTCTCCATCGCGCTCAGCTACCGCCGACACGATACTGGGACCTGTTGGGGTGTGCGGGTGAAGCACACACCCCGTCCCCGGACCGTTACCTCCCGGCGCCCGACGCACAACCCCCGTCGCTTCGCTCGCCCCAGGTAGGCGCGCGATCAGTGGACCCGGACGATGATCTCGGAGTGGCCCAGTCGGATGACGTCGCCGTCGGCCAGCTGCCACTCCTGCACCGGGGCGTTGTTGACGGTGGTCCCGTTGGTGGAGTTCAGGTCCGACAGCAGCGCGACCTGTCCGTCCCAGCGGATCTCGAGGTGACGGCGCGAGACGCCGGTATCGGGCAGCCGGAACTGGGCGTCCTGGCCGCGGCCGATCACGTTGGCACCCTCACGCAGCTGATAGGTGCGGCCGCTGCCGTCGTCAAGCTGCAGGGTGACCGTGGCGGCGGCTCCGTAGCCACCCGCGTATCCGGCCGGGGCGGCCGCGGCGGGCTGGCCGTAATCCTGCTGGCCGTAGTCCGGCTGCCCGTAGTCCTGCTGGCCGTAGTCGTAGCCGGCCGGCTCGCCGTAACCCTGGTCGGGGTAACCGCCCTGGGCGGGCGGCTCGCCGTAGCGGCCGTAATCCGGGGCCGCGGGCGGTGCCGGCGGGGCCGGGGGCGCGCTGTAGTCGCGGCCGTACTGCTGGCCACCGTAGCCACCCTGGTCGGGGTAACCACCCTGGTCCGGGTAGGCCGGGGGAGCAGGCGGACGGCCCTGCGGGTTGTAGCCCTCGTCCTGGCGAGGACGGCCGTAGTCGTAGTCGCCGTATCCCGGCGGCGGGGAGGCCGGCGGTGCCGGGTATCCGGCGGGCGGCTGCTGCGGGCGGTAACCCTGTTCGGGGTAACCGGCGGGCGGCTGGCCGTATCCGGCCGGCGGGCGCTGCTCGTAGGACGGCGGCGGGTAACCCTGATCCGGGTAGCCACCCTGCTCCTGCGGGTACCCGCCGCGCTGCGGATAACCCTGGTCCGGGTAACCGCCCTGTTCCTGCGGGTAACCGCCGCGCGGATCCTCCTGCTGGCGGTACCGGTCGTCGTACTGATCGTCGCCGGGACGACCCTGTCCCTGGCCGCGGTAGCTCGGGTTGTCGGTCATCGCTGGTACTCCTGGTTCTGCGCCTGCCGCGCGGTTGCGTTCTGCTGAGGCGGGTTCGCCGGTGGTCGAGTCGGGGTTGACCGCTCCACGTGTGCGGAACTGGCCGGTGTGCAGGCTCGGCGATGGCGCAAACCTGACGACCACATCACCATACGTTTGCCACCCCTGGTCCTTGATGAAACCCTCCAGGTGCCGGGCAAAAGTCGCTGACGTGCGGTCCGGGTCTGCGCTCACCTTCTGGTAGTCGGCCTCACTGAGGGTAATGACGTAGTCGTTGGGGGCCAAGATGCGGCCACCGCCGACATTGCGGGCGTGTGTTTCCGCCTCACGACGGAGCAGTGCTTCGACCTCCTGCGGGACGATGGACCCGCCGAAGACCCGGGCGAAGGCATCACCGACGGTCGACTCGAGGCGTCGCTCGATACGGTCTGCCAGACCCATATCACCGCCCCTTTGTCCTCGTCGGATGCTGTCGATCCCCGCGCTGCGTGTCGCTCTGGCCACACTGCTCACAGGCATGTTATCGGCCCATCCCGCCGATGCGTGACCAACAGATCTCTGAGAATCGAATCGCGGCAGGTCAGGGCGGGTCAGCTGGCTGAAGTTCCGGTGATCGGCGCTTTCGCGCGGGTCCCCCGAGGGCGACGTTTTGGTGGCCTCCGCGTCGAAAAGAGCGCAGGAACGTCCCTCTCACGACCGGTTTTGGGTCCGGTGGGCCCGTGGTGATAATGTTGCGCGGTCGCTCGGGCGAGTGGCGGAATGGCAGACGCGCTGGCTTCAGGTGCCAGTGTCCTTCGGGACGTGGGGGTTCAAGTCCCCCTTCGCCCACCAGATGCTCATGGGGCCTCGGTTATCCGGGGCCCCATGAGCCTTTTGTGGCCACCTGTGAGACGGCGGCGGGTCAGCGAAACTCCTTGTACATGGCCGGCCCGAGTGGGCCGCGGCCCTGCCCGAGCACCCGAAACCCTTTGCGTTCGTAGAGTCGTTGCGAGGGGTTACGGACGTACACATTGCTGCACATCGCGTCGGCGGTCTTGGCGAGTGCATCCAGCAGCAGACCGCCGACACCCAGCCGCGATGGCCCGGGGCCACCGCGATGCACAGTTCGGGCAGCGGCGCCCCGATGCCGTCCACGAGCAGAGGCGGGTCGTTGTGGAAGGTCCGCACGGCGCCGAGGGGTGTGCCGGTCCGGTCCACGGCGACGATCGGCACGACGCCGGGTGCGGGTAGCAGGCCGAGCACTTCGTCGTCGTCCGGGTCGGGCAGCGGCCAGTCCTCGATGATGTAGGCGTGCCGCGCCATCTCGATGGCGAAGGCGCCGTCGCTCGGCAGCGCATCACGCAGGCGGACATCGGTGGGCATACCCGATTCTGACAGCCGGGCCCCGGCCCTCGCAGCCGGAAATTCGGTTGCATGCCGTCACCGTGACGGCGTTGAGTAGATGTCATGACTCAGGGGGTGCAGGTGACAAGCGTGCAGTGGGAACTCCTGCGCGCCAATGCCATCGGGTCGTTGTGGGGGCGGCCGACGGTCAACTCCGGGCAGGACCCGGCGCAGCGGCACGCGTGACCGTCGGGCCCACTCCGTATGGTCGGTACGGTGACGGGTCTGCTGCTGGCGCTGCTCGGGCTGGCCTTCCTGGACTCGCTCAGCGTCCTCAATGTCGGCGTCGTCTCCGCGGTGGTCTACGGCAGCCGGCTCAACCGGCAGTCCCCGTTGCCCGGCGGTTTGAGCTTCATCGCCGGGGTCTTCCTGGTCACCTCCGTCTTCGGTATCTGTGTCGTCCTGGGTCTGGACTTCCTGACCGAACTCACCAGCTTCGAGATCACCCCGACCGTCCGCTACTGGGGTGAGCTGTTGATCGGTGCGGCACTGATCGCGCTGGCGTTCTTCCCGTTGGTCGCGCAGTCCGCCGCCCCGGGCTGGGCGATGGCGGTGATGAAACAACGCCCCTGGCTGCTCGGATTCGTCGGCATCGCGATCGGTCTGGGGCAGGCACCGACCGCCGTGCCCTACCTGGCGGGGCTGGCGATGATCGCCTCCCGCGATCCGCTGCCCACCGCCTGGCCGCTGATCGTCCTCATCTACTGCGCGTTGGCGCTGCTGCCCTGTATGGCGGTGCTCGGACTGTCCACGCTGCGCAATCGGCAGGCCGATCAGATGCAGCGGCTGTTGGTGCGGGCGCTGACCCGCTACGGGCCGATCGGCGTGCGCATCCTGTTCCTCGTCGCGGGCGTCGCCCTGGTCACCGATGCGCTGATCCACCGCAGCATCTGGTGGTGACTACTGGGTCTCGGCGATCGCCTCGTTGGCCTCGTCGATGATCGCCCGCATCGCGCGCTCGGCGGCCTCGGGCTCGCCCATCCGGATCGCGCGGGCCACCTCGTCGTGCAGTTCGATGGCCGCGGTGACGGGTACCGCGGGCATCATCCCGTGATGGGTGCGCCCGGTCAGCAACTCGGAGACCACGCCATTGAGCGCGCGGAACATCTCGTTACCGCTGGCTTCCAGCATGGTCTGATGAAAGATCTTGTCGGCCAGCAGGTATGACTCCAGGTCGCCGGAGCGCCCGTGCATCACCATGTCCGACACCGCGGCAGCCATGATCCGGCACTGATGGGAGTTGGCCCGCTTGGCGGCCAGTGCCGCCGCGGCCGGTTCGAATCCGCTACGCAGCTCGGACAGCGAGGCCAGCTGCGCGGCGCGGTCGCCGGCCTCCAATCGCCAGCGGATCAGCCGCGGGTCGAAGACGTTCCACAACTCGGCCGGCTGCACCGTGACCCCGACCCGGCGTCGCGACTCGACCATGCCCATCGACTCCAGCACCCGTACCGCCTCGCGGGCGACGCTGCGCGACATCCCATGCTCGCCGCTGAGTCCGTCCAATGTCAGCACCTGTCCGGGCCCGTACATACCCGACACGATCGCGGTCCCGAGGGCGTCGAGCAGTGCGCCGTGCAGCGCGCTGGATGCGGAATGGGCCACGGATACATGGTGTCATATCCCGACCTCAGCGACGATAAATGCGCTTAATCAATATAGGCACTTGAAATAAGCATATCTTTGGGCCATGCTGTGTGACACCAAGCACAACAGGGTAGGTGGAGCGGATGAGGTCGCCAATCGTCGTCATGGGAGTTTCGGGCTCCGGTAAGTCGACCGTGGGTGCCGCGCTGGCACAGCGGTTACGGGTGCCGTTCGCGGACGCCGACGACTTCCACCCGCCCGCCAACATCGAGAAGATGTCCGCCGGGCATCCGCTCGACGATGACGACCGCTACCCGTGGCTGGAGGCGATCGGCGATTGGCTCGCCGAGCACAGAGAAGGCGGTGTCATGAGTTGCTCGGCGCTCAAGCGGCGCTACCGAGACCAGCTGCGTCGCCATTGCGGGGGAGTCGAGTTCCTGCATCTGAGCGGTACCGCCGAGGTCATCGGCAAGCGACAGGCGAGCAGGCCGGGCCACTTCATGCCGGCCTCACTGCTCAAATCCCAGTTCGAGACGCTGGAACCGCTCGGGGCCGAAGAAAACGGCCTGGTCATCGACGTCGATCGAGATATCGACTCGATCATCGAAAGCTATGTCGCCGCACGCGATACCGCAGAACACTGATCAAGACACCCACTAGACGGAGGACCCGTGGAAGCGATCGAACCGGCATATGGTGCCGGCACGCTGTTGCTCATCGCCGCGGCAGCGGTAGCGCTGCTGCTGTTCCTGATCATCAAGGTCAAGATGCACGCCTTCGTGGCACTGGTGGTGGTGAGCCTGCTGACCGCGCTGGCGGCCGGTATCCCGATCGCCGATGTGCCCAGCGCGCTGAGTTTCGGGTTCTCCAACACCCTGGGCTCGGTCGCCCTGCTGGTCGGCTTCGGTGTGATGATCGGCAGACTGCTCGAGGTCACCGGCGGGGCACAGGTCCTCGCTGACACCCTCATCGGGCGGTTCGGTGAGAAGCGGGCACCGTTCGCTCTCGGTGTCGCCGCACTGATCTTCGGTCTGCCGATCTTCTTCGACGCCGGCCTGGTCGTCTTCCTGCCCATCATCATGACTGTCGCCCGGCGCTTCGGCGGCTCGCTGCTGCTTTACGGCCTGCCGACCGCGGGGGCCTTCGCCGCCATGCACGCGCTGGTGCCGCCGCACCCGGGGCCGGTCGCCGCTGCCGAGGCGTTGGGCGCCAACATCGGGCTGACCCTGCTGATCGGTGTGCCGGTCGCCATCGCCTCCTGGTACATCGGCGCCTACCTCGTCTCACAGGCGATGGGACGCCGCTTCTACGTCGACATCCCCGAGCTGCTGTTCGGTGAAATGAACGGCGGCGCTGCCGAAGCCGAGCCGGGTTCGACGAAGACCCGTACCGCACCGGCGTTTGCCACCGTGCTCGGCGTGTTGATGCTGCCGTTCGTGCTGATCTCGTTCAACACCGTCATCAGCACCCTGATGAGCGCGGGCACGATCTCCGAGGATGCCGGCTGGGCACAGCTGCTCAAGATGCTCGGCAGCACCTCGGTCGCGCTGCTCATCACCGTCGTCGTGGCGACCTTCGCACTGGGGAGCGGCCGCTCGATGGCCGATATCAGCGAGATCTTGGACAAGGCGCTCGGCCCGATCTGCGCGATCATCCTGATCACCGGCGCCGGCGGCATGTTCGGTGGTGTGCTGCGGCTCAGCGGTATCGGCGACGCACTGAGCTCGTCACTGTCGGAGCTGGGGCTGTCCTTGATCCTGCAGGCCTTCATCATCGCGACGCTGCTGCGGGTGGCGCAGGGATCGGCAACGGTGGCGCTGACGACCACCGCCGGTCTGCTCGGAAGCGCCGCGGCCGCGGCCGACCTGAGCAGTATTCAGCTGACGGCCATGGTGTTCGCCATCGCCGCCGGTGCGACGGTGCTCTCCCACGTGAACGACTCGGGCTTCTGGTTGGTCAGCCGATTCTTCAACATGGACGTCAAGACGACCCTGAAGACCTGGACGGTGCTGGAGACCACCTTGGGCCTCACCGCATTCGGGTTCAGCGTGTTGTTGTGGGTGGCGGGCTGACGTCAGTCGCAGCTGGCACAGACGCCGGTCAGCGACAGCTCCAACCCGCAGCTGCACAACGTGGCGGCGCGTCGGACATCGCGCGACCGTGTCCCGGTGGCGTAGATGCGGTTGGACGGATGCTCGACGTACCAGGTGCCCTTCGGTGCGCTGCTCGGTTTACGCCCGACCGAGCTGCCGAGAATCCGGACGATCTCCTCTTCGGAGGCGAAACCGACCGTGTAGCCGAAGTAGATGTGCAGATCGCGCAGCCCATCGCGCCGGGTGGCAATGACATAGGGCTTGTCGGTGCGTTCCACCGCGCGATAGCCGACGATGCCGACCGCGTCGGTCAACTGCCGGATGAATGCGTGATTGTCGCCGGTGATCCGGGCCTTCGACAACGCTTCGATCAGCGAGTCGAAGGTCTCGCTTGCTGTCGTCACATCTCGACGGTAGCCGCCGAGCATGGCTGCGGGCCGCAACGCAGATTGAAATCCATGCCAACAGAACGTGTTCAGTGGCTGACGTTGAGACGGCTGGACCGGGACTTACAGAGCTCTCCACCAAGACACCGGCGAGGTCGGCTCATCCCAGGCTGCCCGTGCGGAGGCGCTACGGCGTGGGCGCCGCCTGAAGTTCGGTAAGTGGAATCCCGACCACCGATGTGGCGTGTGCGCAGTAGTTCTGGACAAGGAAGCCTCCTTGAGACTCCTCAGACCGACACACGTGTCGACCGTAAGGTGCCCGAGGATACCCAGCTGCGGCCAGCCCAAACATAAGGCGTGCAGACTGTTCGGGCGGTCGTGCGCCCAGTGGAGTGCTGGCTTCGCCAGATGGATGGCCGCGTGTTTCGTGCTGCGTACGCTCGAGCTGTCACCGATTCGACGAGGGAAGCTGCCGTGGACACTGCTCTGACCCCGCTTGCCGAGACCGCTGTGGGCGAGATCGCCGCACGGCACAGCTTGTCTCGGGAAGCCGTGATGGCCATGTTGCTGGCGGTCCGCGCCGGCGGTGGCACCATGGCCCAGTTCTCGATCCCCGAACTCGGCGGTTCCGGGCAGTGGATGCGGGGCGGGATGACGATGGTCGGCGACATGTTCGACCACTCGCTGAAGGCCCGGGTGGACGCGCTGTGCGAGGAACTGGCCGAGCTGATGGCAACGACGACGGTGTTTCCCGCGGCGACATCGCAGCCGATCTCCGGTTTTGCGACGGCGAGCTGGTGGCCCGCCGAGCTCGGCACCCCGAGCTCAACCGGGGCGCAGAACGACACCCGCTACGCGATCTTCCCGGGCAGCCGCCGACTGGTGATCCAGATCGGGGGAACAACAAGGATTTTCGATACCGGCGAGCACAATATCGGCGGGGTGCAGCAACAGCAGGGGGGCGCGGCCGGCACGGTCGGTTTCACCAGCCAGTTCGGGACGTTCTCCATCACCACGCTGCGCGAGCTCGGTGTCAAGCACGTTGCCGATGCACCCGCGGCCGCACCCGCCGCGCCGGCACAGTCGGCAGGCACAGCGCAAGGGCCCGATGCGGTGGTCGCGGCGATCGAGGCGCTGGCGAACCTGCATTCCCGCGGAATCCTGTCCGATGACGAGTTCGCCGCCAAGAAGACCGAGCTGCTCGGCCGGCTCTGACCGCTTATCCCAAAAAGCGGCTAGCCCAACACATCCTGCAATGCGCGAGCACCGGTCACCGTGGGCGCCAATTGCCCTCTGGCCGATGAACCCATCCACTCGGCAGCGCCGAGCTCGTAGACCTGTTCGGTGAGCACGCGCCCATTTTCGGTGAAGGTTTCGCTGCCGATCCGCCGATACCCGAGTTTGGTCGACACCGAGGCACTGGCGACGTTCTCGGTGAGCGCCCAGGACTTGGCGGCCTCGACGCCCAGAAACGCGAAAGCCAGCTCGAGCACACCGGCCCGCGCGGCCGTTCCCAGCCCACGCCGCTGGAACGGCGCGACCAACCACGATGTGGTGCCGACGATCCGGCGTTGCGGCCACTGCTCGAATCCGGACAGGCTCTGCAGCCCCACCGGCCGGCCGTCGACCAGCACTGCCAGGTCCAGTGTCCAACCCGGCCCGGCCAGCAGATCCCGGTTCGACCGCACCCGGGCGATGCGCTGTGCCTCGATCTGCTCGGGTGTGCGACCGTCGATCCACTTCACGTAGTGCGTCTGCGCAGCGGGCAGCACCGCCGCGGGCGTGGCGGCGTGGCGGGCCAGCACGGCGAGCTGCTCGTCGGTCGGTGCCGACAACCGAACACTGGCGACGGTGATCGTCAACGCGCTTGCCGGATGGATCATTACAGCGACAGTAGACCCCAGCCGACCGCGAACACCGTCACCAACGACACCAGCGTCAGCGGTATGCCGAAGCGGAAGAAGGTCGCCGTCGAGTAACCGCCCGGGCCCATCACCATCAGATTGGACTGGTGGCTGAACGGGTTGAGGAAGGTGAACGAGATGCAGGTGCCGATGACGGTCAACAGCAGCACCGGGTTCATTCCGGTCGCAGCGGCCACCGTGATCGCCACCGGGGTGAGGATGGCGGCCGCCGCCGAATTGGTCACCAGGTTGGTCAGCAGCGTCGTCCCGACGGCGATGACCAGCACCACCAGGGCGGTGCTGCCGTCCGACAGGCTCAGGATCGCATTCGAAATCCGCTCGCCGAGGCCGGAGTTCACCACGATTGTCCCCAGCCCGACCGATCCGGCGATGATCGCCAGGATGTTCCAGTTCAGCGCCCGCACCGCCGAGCGCGGTGTCAACACCCGGGTGACCACCATCAGTGCGGCACCGGTGACAGCGATCAGCGAGATATCGGCCAGGCCCAACGACCCGCTGACGATGACCGCGATCAGGATGGTCAGCGCCGGCCGCGTCTTGGCGGTCTGCGGGGCCTTGCCCGCGACCTTCTGCCACAGACCCACCGACGGGTGGGCATCCAACACGTCCGCGGATGCCGCGGTCACCAGGCACATCTCGCCCGGGATGGCCGGCGTATCGCGCAGCAGCCCGGTGCTTTCGGCGGCCACCACGACGATATCGTCGTGCTCTTCGAGGACGCGTACCGAATCCTGTTCGTTGTTGGCGATCGAGACCTTGTACAGGTCCTGGGCCGACTGACCGAATCGCGGACTCGCCCAGAGCATCCGCACCCCGGCCTCGGTCGCTCGGTAGACCAGCACGTCACCGTCTTGCAGCGCCGTGTCCGTGCCGACCGGCCGGCCCCACCGTGCCACCTCCAGCAGCTCGAAGGACGGTGTGGTGTGGATGCCCAACTCCGCGGCGGTGCGGCCCACGGCGTTCGCCTTGGCAGTGATCGGAATCTCGGCGCGCCAGGGCAGTTCGTCGTCGGGGCCTTCGGTTCGGCCGCGCAGCAGCATCGGGCCCAGGATCAGCAACACCAGCCAGCCGACGATCGCAACCGGGACCGCCACCGGGGCGAACGAGAACATGCTGACCTCGACGCCGAAGGGTTCGGCGATCCCGGCGATCAGCAGATTGGAGCTGGTACCGATCAGGGTGGCCGAGCCGGCCAGCGTGGTGGCATGCGCGATCGGCAGCAGCACGCAGCGTGCCGGCACCCCGGACTGCTGCTCGAGCTCCTTGGCGGCCGGGATGAGCATGGCAACCAGCGGGGTGGTGTTGATCAGTGCAGACACGATTCCGGTCGGCGGGATCAGCCGGGCGAGTGCCTGCCGCGGCGTGGTGGCCCCGGAGAGCAGCCGGTACATCACCCGGGAGATCACCCCGGTGTGCAGGACACCCTTGGCGATCACCAGCATCGCGGCGATGGTGATCACGCCGCCGTTGCTCAGCCCGGCGAAAAGTTCCGTCGGTGTGGCGATGCCGACGAGCCCCGCGGTGACAAGCGCGCAGATCAGGGCCAGCACGGCGGGCACCGTGCCGGTTGTCATGACGATCAGGGTGGCGACGACGATGATCGCCGCGACTATCTCCATGGCGTGGATTATCGGGCAGTCGGTGTTTCGTCGGCGGGTGGCCTGTTCTTGCGGATGTCCTTGGACAGGTAGAGGTCCCGGTCGGCGGTGGCCAGCAGCCGGGCGACCGGACCGTGCGCGCCACCCACCGCCACACCGGTGCTGACGTGGACCGGTCCGTCACCGCGCAGGGTCACGGCCAGTGCCCTGGCCTGTGCTTCGTCGTAACCGGCGATGATGGCGACGAATTCGTCACCGCCGAGCCGGCCGATCAGCGCAGATGGCGGAAGCTCGGCGGTCCACCGGCGGGTCATGTCGATCAGCACAGTGTCGCCGGCGGCATGGCCGTCGCGGTCGTTGACCGATTTGAAATCGTCGATGTCGAGCAGGATGACCGCCAGCTGCTCCCCGCGCCGCTGTGCGCGGGGGAGCAGCTCATCGAGCGCGCGATTCAGGCCAGAGCGGTTCCACACCGCGGTAAGCGGGTCGCGCAGGGCGGCATCGATCAGTGAGGCGTGCAGCAGACCGATCATCTCGGCGGCTCCGATGATGCACACCGGGAACATCAGCAGCCACAGTGGCGGGACCGGTGCGGGTGCAATGAGCAGGCCCGCCGTCGCGACCGCGCCCAGTGCCACCGCACCGGCACGGGCCTCGCGCGGAGGATGCCAGCTGCGCAGGAACACCGCGATGACGATCAGCGGGATCAAGGCCCACACCTGGGCGACGGGTTCCCGGTGGCCGGCGAGTGCGGCCAATGGCGCCGTGCACGCGCAGAACGCGGCCAGGTTGTACCGCCAGCCGCACAGCGGCCGCGGCGCTGCCGCCAGCAGTCCGACGATGCACAGTGCGGCCGACGCCCACTCACCCCAGGCATCGGGTCGGCCGAACGCGGTGCCGATCGCCGCGAGGTACAGCACCAGTGCCGCGGCCAGGTAGATCATCAACATTCGGCGGCGCAACGCGGTGTTCAGCACCGGTACATCCACCTCGCCCCCGTCGCCCAGCAAACCGACTTTCTACATCGCTACCGAATTGTGCACCGATGCCGGGAAACGGCACCGGGTGACCGGCCCGCGAGCAACCGGGTATCGCGGCCGGCACGATTTTGCTGCGCGTTGCCCTGTGGCTGGCCGAAATCGGCAGGAGATGACCCCGATGGCAAACCCTAGCGCACCTTTTTTGCTGAAACAGTGACGACGCGCACGGCTGGCGGACAAGCGTCACCGGGCGATTGTATTCAGCAAACACCGAATGCAATAAATGCGATCGCAAGCACTGTGGAGATGGCGAGGGTGGTGGCGGTCTGTTTTGTCGTCGATGTGCAGATGGAGCAACGGTGCTCTAAACCTGAACAGCAGGTTTATGTGCGTTGACGGGCAGCTATCCAGTTTCGGCAAAACTGACACAAATCTGTGCATTTCCTGACGGAGGCGTTAATATCCCGTTGGCTGTGGTTCGCGTCTCAGCGAAGTATGACAGCCGCAACCTAGAGCGAAGTGGGGACTTCAATGTCAGGTGGGCATCGGTTGCCAAAAGGCGCCAAGGTCAATCGTTCCGGAAAGCGTGGGGGACGCGGAACGCACCGCACCAAGCCCACCCGCCCAGAACCGTATGCCTGGCTGGGGGTGGGAGCGGTCACCCTCGGTCTCGGTGCGGCGCTGACGACCGGCACGGGGGTGGCCTACGCCGATGACGGTGCGGCCTCGTCGAGCAGCCAGTCCTCGTCGTCGTCGACCAGTGGCGGCGCGCAGGACTCCGGCGACAAGCCGACATCGGGGCCGGCCTCGCCGAGCAGCACCGATGACGACGATGACGACACCTCGATCGGCACTCCGAATGGGTCCGACGATGACGACGATGCTGATGACGAGGACACCAGCATCGGCGATGATGACGACGCCGGTGAGGACGCCGAGCTCGACGACGAGGACGACAGGGACGGCGGCGGCACCGCGCTCGGACAGTCCGACGAGACCGAGACCCGCGGCACCAAGTCCACCACGACGAAGAAGCAGGCCGTCACTGCGGTGACCACCCAGAGCCTCTCCGTGGCAACGGTTGTCGACGAGACCGCCGAGTCATCGGGTATCGAGACCCCGGCTCCCGCGGAACCCGATGTGACACCGACCCAGACGGCGATGTCGGCCAAGACGGCCGCCATGACGACGGCGTCGAATCTGACCACGGCCGATGAGCCCACCCCGGCGCCCATCCCGAAGGCCATCTCGATTCCGGTGCTCAAGTTCGTCGGCGGGTTCCTGAACCTGTTCGGTGTCAACACCAATTCGCCGCTGCCGCCGCTGGATCTGGGCCTGGCCGCCGCGTGGACCTGGTTCCGCCAACTGCAGACCGAGTGGGGTGTCGCGCCGCCGACCGGCGCCGGCATCACGACCGGCGAGCCCGATCCGGAGACTGGGGCGGTCACCGGTGTCCTGAATGCCAACAACCCCTCGGGTCAGGCGCTCACCTACAAGATCACCATCGACCCGCTGCTGGGTGATGTGACGGTCAACAGCAACGGCACCTTCACCTACACCCCGTCGGAGGCCGCCCGGTTGGCGGCGATCGTGGCGCCGATCAGTGATGTGTTCACCGTGACGGTGTCCAACGGCATCGCTTCCAACTACGCGCTGTACACCGTGCCGATCAGCGCGGCGACCATCGCGATTCCCGGTGCGCCGACGTCGATCTCGCAGAGCACCAACACCACAACGGGGTTGGTCACCGGCCAGGTGGGATCGACCGGGTCGCCCGGCCAGACGATCACCTACACGGTGATCACCTCGACTCTCGGTGGCGATCTGACGTTCAACAGCGCGACGGGTGAGTACACGTATCAGCCATCGGCGTTGTCGATGGCGTTGGCGAGCTTGGGGTTGGCGCCGCCGGACTTCTTCACCGTCGTCGCGAACAGCAGTTCGGGCACCAGCCTGCCGGCGATCATCACGGTGCCGATCACCGCCGGTAACGCGACGCCCGGTGCGCCGACGTCGATCTCGCAGAGCACCAACACCACAACGGGTTTGGTGACCGGGCAGGTCGGGTCCACCGATCCGGCAGGGCAGGGTCTGACGTATACGGTGATCACGTCGACATTGGGCGGGCAGCTGACCTTCAACAGCAGCACGGGCACGTACACGTATCAACCCTCGGCGTTGTCGATGGCGCTGGCGAGTATCGGTGGAAATGTCTCCGATGTGTTCACCGTGGTCGCCACTAATGGCACGTTCACCAGTGCGCCGGCCATCATCACCGTGCCGATCACCGCGGCCAATGCCAAGCCGGGTACTCCGGTGGGTGGGGCACAGACCACCAACCCGGTGAGCGGTGTGGTCACCGGTAGCGTGTCGGCCAGCGATCCGCTGGGAGAGGGTGTCACCTATGACGTGATCACGTCGACACTGGGCGGCACGTTGAACTTCAACGAACAGACCGGTGTGTACACCTACACGCCGTCGGCTGCCGCACGGACGCTGGCCAGCACGGGTGTCACCACTCCGGATGTGTTCACGGTGGTCGCGGTCAACGCGGCAGGGACCAGCAGCATTGCGACGATCACGGTGCCGATCGCGCCGAATCCGGCACCGCCGAGCGCGCCCTCGAAGGGAGCGCAATCTGTCAACAACAGCAGTGGTCTTGTGACCAGTTCGGTTTCTTCGACGGATCCGGGTGGGCTCCCCCTGACGTACTCCGTCACCACGGGTGCGCTCAGTGGCACCGTCGTGATGAACTCGAACGGAACCTTCACCTACCAGCCGACGTCTGCAGCGCGCAGAGCATCGTATCTGGCCGATCTGGCCGGCGATCCGCTCTCGGATGTCTTCACGGTGACCGTCTCCAACGGCTACAGCAGCAACTTCGCCATTATCACCGTGCCGATAAGCCCGAAGTTCTGACCGCTCCGGCGGGCCGGTTCGACCACTACGGTCGAACCGGCCCGTTCTCGTGTCACCGCATCAGAAGTCGCCCCAGCCGCCCTGGACCATGGTCTGGAACTTCCACGCGCCATCGACCTTCATCAGCAGATCGCCGTAACGGACCTGTTGGCTGAAATCGCCCATGGTGATGGTGGCGTCGGTGATGACGAACACCAGGTTCTCGTTGACGAAATGCGGCGTGCGCACCGATTCCATGTCGACCGCGTCGTCGCCGGCCAACTGCTCGGTCATCTGCGCGATATAGCTTGCGCGGTCGAATGATTCGGCCTTGGTATCGCTGACCTCGTTGATCGGGAAAACCGCCTGATCGGCCATCGCCTCGGCGTCCTTGGCCACGGCCAGCGCGTCGAAATGTGCGAACCACGAGAGCACCGCCGCGGTATCGGCATCGGTGGGGGTGAAGCTCGCGGCTTGGGGAACGGTCTGCGCTGCCATGGCATCCTCCTGTGAGAAACAATGTACATCGTACACTGTACATAGTACGGGTATCTTTGCCAGGCGCTGTTTAGGATCCTGGAATGGAGGTGATGACATGTCCGGCGACAAGCAGCGCACCAGTGCGGGGGATCCCGTGCGCACGCTGGAACTGCTGTGGCGTGAGCCCGGCCAGGCCTCGACACGGGGACCTCGGCAGCGGATCACCGTCGAGCAGGTCATCACCGCGGCGATCGCGATCGCCGATGCGCAGGGACTCGGTGCGCTGACCATCCGCGCGGTGGCCGGCGCGCTGAACGTCGCGCCCATGGGCATCTACACCTATGTGCCCGGCAAGGCCGAAATGCTCGACCTGATGCTCGATACCGTCTACCGGCAGATGCCACGCCAGAGCTACGGGGATATGGATTGGCGGGCAAGGATTTCCAACGTCGCTGTCGAGAACCGCGCGTTGCTGGAGCGGCATCCCTGGGTGGCCGACCTGCCGACCACGAGGCCGCCGCTCGGACCGGGCCTCATCGCGAAGTATGACCATGAATTGCATGCTTTCGACGGACTCGGCCTCAGTGACCTGGACATGGACGCGGCGCTGACGCACGTTCTCGGATTCGTCACCGCGGTCGCCCGGATCGCCATCGAGGCTCGGGCCGCGGCCGACGACAGCGGCGAAACCGACGAGCAATGGTGGCAGCGGGCGGGGCCGCTGCTGGACCGAGCACTCGACGCCGACCGTTACCCCCTCGCGGTGCGCGTCGGCACCGTCGCCGGCCAGACGCACAACAGCGCCTACGACGCCGACCACGCCTTCGACTTCGGCCTGGCCCGGGTGCTGGACGGTCTGGCCGCTCTCATCGAGACCTAGGCTGGGGACATGCCGACCGAGATCACGGTGCGCGGGTCCTTCTCAGCCTTCCTACCGCCCGAGCGGGGCACGGTGCACGCGACCATCGCCTACGAGGGACCCGAGATGGGGCCGGTGTATGACCGGGTGGCTCGGGACCTCGCCGCGGTACACGAATCGATCACCCGGTTGCAGGACCTCGACCCCGCACCGGTGACGTGGTGGTCGGCCGAGCAGTTGCGCACGTGGTCGAACCGTCCGTGGAATTCGGACGGAAAGCGGCTGCCGTTGGTGCACCACGCCAGCGTCGGAGTGCAGGTGAAATTCCGCGATTTCGGCGCGCTGTCGCAATGGGTCGGACGGCATATCGCCGGCATCGGGGGCTTTCGTGTGGCACAGGTCAATTGGGCTCTGACCGAGGCCCGTCGGGAGGTGTTGGCGGCCGATGCCCGCACCCGTGCGGTGCGCGATGCCGCCGCCCGCGCGCAGCAGTACGCCGATGCGCTGGATCTCGGCGCGGTGCGCCCGGTGGCCATTGCCGACGCCGGCATGCTCGGCGCGCAACTGCATCCGGAGGGTGGGCACGGCGGCACTTTCCTGCGCGCGGCGGCCGCCCCGGCAGGCGGCGCACCCGATGTGGAGCTGGTGCCCGAGGACATCGAGGTCGCCGCGACGGTAGACGCGCGGTTCGTCACCAGCGGCGGGGCCTAGCCTCCGAAAGCGTTGCGCAGAAAGGGCGTCGAGTCGACCAACGAGGCCAGCACGGTCCCGCTGTGGTCCTCCTCCGGATAGATCCGCAGTTCGACATCCTGATTGTTGGCGTCGAGCTGCTCGTAGAAGGCCAGTGTCGACGCCGGCGGGACGTCACGGTCCAGCAGGCCAACTCCGAGGAAGATGGGTCGGTCGTAACCGGTGACCGGGGTTCCCATGAACTCGTTGAGGGCCGCCTCGATACCCGGGATCGACAGCAGCGGCCGGCTGAACATCGCCGCCGGGCTCAGGTGTGCCAGCTCATCGGTCAGGGGATGCACGCAGACGGTCTCGGCCCGCGCGGCGGCATCCAGGCCGGCCGGGGACAGCACGCTGTTGATGTCGAGATCCGGACGGGCCTCGCGCAGCGCGGCGATGATGTAGGCCGTGTAGGCATTGGCGACCGGACCCAGCTCGGGCAGTTGCAGATCGGGCCCGGCCTGGGCGACGAATTTCTGGATATTGGCCGGGGTTCCGGTCGCGACCACCCCGCGGTAGTCCAGACCGCTGTCCGCGCTGAACTCGGTGGCCCACCGGGCGCTGGCGACGGCGGCACCGCCACCTTGGGACTGCCCGACGATCGCCCACTGCGGTGACAATGCCAGCGGCATCTGGTGGGCCGCGATCACCGAATCGATCACGCCGTGTGCGGTGGCGACACTGTTGAGGTAGCTCATCAACCCGGGTGTGCCCAGTCCGGCGTAGTCGCTGGCGACCACGGCGTATCCCTGGTCGAGCCAGTGGGTGAGGTACTCGTTGTCGCGCGGGGTACGGGGCAGTGCCGAGGGTGTGCAGTCATCGCCGAGGCCGACGGTGCCGTGCGCCCATGCGATCACCGGATAGCCCCCCGGCGGGGCCGGTGCGTGCGGAACGAACACCGCCGCGGTGCTGACGGCCGGGGCATCGTGCTGATTCGTGGTGGCGTACAGAATCCGGTAGGCCGCGCCCGCACCGGTGAGTGAGAGTTCGGGCGCGAGCGGCACAGTCTGGATCAGGGTGCCGGCGGCCGGGATAGGGCCGGCGAAGAAGCGGGCGTCCAGGCCCGACCAGTTCGGCGCGTTGGCATGCGCGAGCCCGGGCACGGTGAGGATGACGGCGAGGACGAACAGTAGACAGGCGCGCGACGCGCGTCGCAGAGCGGGCATGGGTCAACCCTATGTTGATGCCGCCGTGGGGCACCGGGGCCGTCGGACTGTCCATCAAAACCACCCCGATCTTTATCTTGACTAATTCCAGAAAACGGGACAGACTCGGTTTGTGGCGACTGCAGAGGAATTTCAGCAGATGCTGCGGGGCGCATCACTACGTGTGACGCGTCCACGGGTGGCGGTGCTCGGCGCCGTCCACCGGCATCCGCACACCGATACCGATTCGGTGATCCGCGCCGTGCGTGCCGAACTGCCGGATGTATCGCATCAGACCGTCTACGACTCGCTCAACGCGTTGACGGCAGCCGGCCTGGTGCGTCGTATCCAGCCATCCGGCTCGGTGGCTCGCTACGAGTCGAGGATCGGGGACAACCACCACCACGTCGTATGCCGATCGTGTGGGGTCATCGCCGACGTCGACTGTGCGGTCGGGGAGGCTCCCTGCCTGACCGCTTCCGACGATCTCGGGTTCGCCATCGACGAAGCCGAGGTCATCTATTGGGGCCTGTGCCCCGATTGCATTGCCCAGCAGAGTATTTCGCAGTAACCAGTCCGACAGCCCCGGAAAGGATCTACCCAGTGCCTGAGACAAGCCCCCCGATCGGCGAGGCGCAGACCGAGCCCACAGAGGCTCAGTGCCCGATGCTGATCAAGCCGCCCGTGGAGGGCGGCAGCAACCGTGACTGGTGGCCCAACGCGGTCAACCTGAAGATTCTGCAGAAGGATCCCGAGGTCATCAACCCGCATCCGGGCTTCGACTACCGGGAAGCAGTCAAGAGCCTCGACGTCGATGCGCTGGCCGCCGATGTCGATGCCGTGATGACCGACTCGCAGGACTGGTGGCCGGCCGACTTCGGTCACTACGGCCCGTTCTTCATCCGCATGACGTGGCATGCCGCCGGCACCTACCGGGTGGTCGACGGCCGCGGCGGCGGCGGCAAGGGCATGCAGCGTTTCGCGCCGCTGAACAGCTGGCCCGACAACGTCAGCCTCGACAAGGCCCGTCGCCTGCTCTGGCCGGTCAAGAAGAAGTACGGCAAGCAACTTTCGTGGTCGGATCTGCTGGTCTACGCAGGTAACCGCGCGCTGGAGCACATGGGCTTCAAGACTGCCGGTTTCGCTTTCGGTCGGCCCGACTACTGGGAGCCCGAGGAGGACGTCTACTGGGGCGCCGAGCACGAGTGGCTGGGCAGCCAGGAGCGTTACGCGAGCGCCAACGGCGACCGCACCAAGCTGGAGAACCCGCTGGGCGCCAGCCACATGGGTCTCATCTACGTGAACCCCGAAGGCCCGGAAGGCAATCCGGATCCGCTGGCGGCAGCCACCGATATCCGCGAGACCTTCGGCCGGATGGCGATGAACGATGTCGAGACCGCGGCGCTGATCATCGGCGGCCACACCTTCGGCAAGACCCATGGCGCCACGACGGTGGAGAACGGCGTCGAGCCCGAGGCCGCCGGACTGGAGCAGCAGGGCTTCGGCTGGGCCAATTCGGGTGTCGGCAATGACACCGTCAGCTCGGGACTCGAGGTCACCTGGACCCACACCCCGACCAAGTGGGACAACAGCTTCCTGGAGATCCTCTACGGCAACGAGTGGGAGCTCACCAAGAGCCCCGCGGGTGCCAACCAGTGGACGCCCAAGGACGGCGGCTGGGCCAACTCGGTTCCGGAGGCCCAGGGCACCGGCAAACGCGCTCCCGGCATGCTGACCACCGACCTCACCATGCGGGTCGACCCGGGCTTCGAGAAGATCACCCGGCGCTGGCTGGACCACCCGGAGGAGCTGGCTCAGGAGTTCGCCAAGGCCTGGTTCAAGCTGCTGCACCGTGACCTCGGTCCGGTGGCGCGTTACCTCGGTCCCCTGGTTCCCCAGGAGACCTGGCTGTGGCAGGACATCATCCCGGCCGGTACCCCGGTCAGCGATGCCGATGTCGCCACACTCAAGGCCGCCATCGCGGATTCGGGTCTATCGGTCTCGCAGCTGGTCTCGACCGCGTGGAAGGCGGCCTCGTCCTACCGCGGCAGCGACCTGCGTGGTGGTGCCAACGGCGGCCGGATCCGTCTGCAGCCGCAGATCGGCTGGGAGGCCAACGAAACCGACGAGCTGACCCAGGTGATCAGCAAGCTCGAGGAGATCCAGGCCTCGGCCGGCGTCGCGGTGTCCTTTGCCGACCTGGTCGTGCTCGGCGGCGTCGTGGGCCTCGAAAAGGCCATCAAGGCTGCCGGATTCGATGTCGAGGTGCCGTTCACCTCGGGCCGTGGTGATGCCACCCAGGATCAGACCGATGTCGAGTCGTTCGGTTACCTGGAGCCCAAGGCCGACGGTTTCCGCAACTATGTCGGCAAGGGTCTGTCGTTGCCGGCCGAGTACCAGGTCATCGATCGGGCGAACCTGCTCGGTCTGTCCGGCCCCGAGCTGACCGTGTTGATCGGTGGGCTGCGGGTCCTGGACACCAACTACGGCGGCACCAAGCTCGGTGTGTTCACCGACAACCCGGGTGCGTTGACGAACGACTTCTTCGTCAACCTGCTCGACATGGGCACCAAGTGGGGACCGTCATCGGCTGACGACGGCACCTATGTCGGCACCGACCGCGCCACCGGTGCCGAGAAGTACACCGCCAGCCGGGTCGACCTGCTGTTCGGGTCGAACTCCCAGCTGCGCGCGCTTGCCGAGGTGTACGCCGAGGACGACGCGAAGGAGAAGTTCGTCAAGGACTTCGTCGCCGCGTGGACCAAGGTCGCCAACTCGGACCTGTTCTAATCTGCAGCCCGCAATCCAGGCCGGTCCCCTCGGGGGCCGGCCTGGTTGTGGTTTCGGGATGCGTTTGACGCTGCGTCCACGGCGACAAAGTGCGAGAAGGGTGCGCCCTCGGCACAGAGTCGACGAGATTCAGTGCGCGGCGGCTTTCTTCTTGCCCAACGGCAGGAAGTGCACGATGGTCGCGACGACGGCGCCGATCACCAGACCCACGATCGCCGAGATGCCGGTGTTGACCAACCAGGCGACGCCGCCCTCGGCGAAGCCCACTGCGTGCGACACCCAGTGCTCGGCGTCGTGCACCAGGTCATACGGCGGACGCAGCCCCGCCTCGTAACTCTGCGCCAGCAGGATGTGGCCGCCGACCCAGAGCATCGCCACCGTGCCGATGATCGACAACGACGACAGCACCTTGGGCATGGCGGCAACCAGGCCGCGGCCCACCTTCTGCGCGAAGGCCGAACTCCGTTGCGCCAGCGCCAGTCCGGCGTCGTCCATCTTCACGATCAGCGCGACCACGCCGTACACCGCCGCGGTGATCACGATGGCCACCACGATCAGGCTGGCCAGCCGCATCCAGAACGTCTGCTCGGCCACCTCGTTGAGGGCGATGACCATGATCTCGGCGGACAGGATGAAATCGGTGCGGATGGCGCCTGCCGTCATCGTCTTCTCCGCGTCCTCACCCTCGACGGCGGCGGGTGCGGCGTGGGCATCCTTCCCGGAGATCCAGCCCCATACCTTCTCGGCGCCCTCGAAACACAGGAAGGTCGCACCCGCCATCAGCAGGTACGGCAGCGCCCACGGCGCGAAGATGCTGAGCAGCAGCGCGGCGGGCAGGATGAAGACCAGCTTGTTGCGCAGCGAGCCGATCGCGATGCGTTTGATCATCGGCAACTCGCGGGACGCGCTGATGCCCTGGACGTACTGCGGGGTCACCGCGGTGTCGTCGATGACGACACCGGCGGCCTTCGCCGTCGCCTTGCCGGCCGCGGCGCCGATATCGTCGACCGACGCGGCCGCCAGGCGTGCCAGGGCGGCGACATCGTCGAGGAGTCCGAACAGACCTGCGCTCATATGCCGAAGGCTAGTCGGTGCGTGCAGCCCGTGTGATCCCGGCGCGACAACGTATACCCAACGTTTGCCTGGTTGCCGGCCAAGGCGGCGGCGACGTCGTGGACGGGTATCGGAGGCGCTACCTCCAGATGTCTGCAACAATATTTGCCATAAATGATTTCGAAGGCGCCTGCTATGTATCGTTCGGTATGCAAGAAATGACTATTAGCCAGCTAATATTGTTCGAGAAGTTTGCGTACAGACCAGTTACATGCGGAAACGTAAATATTTGCTAAACTTCGTGAACACGTAGCGAAATCCTGGCAAAGCTGTAGCAGTATCTGCGCATGGCCCGAGAGCGCAGGGGCGAGCCCACACCGGCCCAAGGACGGGGCGGTATCGCCGACGAGTTGGCAGCAGCGGACTTCCTGCATGCCGTCGAAGTGGGCAGGGGCGGCGCCGGCGTCGTCTACCGCTGCTACCAGACCTCACTGGCCCGCAATGTCGCCGTCAAGGTGATGGCCTCCGACCTCGACGGCGACAGCCGTGAACGGTTCCTGCGCGAGGGCTACGCGATGGGCAGGCTGTCCGGACATCCGAACATCGTGAACATCCTGCAGGTCGGGGTCACCGAGAGCCACCGGCCGCTGATCGTCATGCCCTACTACGCCGCCAGCTCGCTACAGGACCGGCTGCGCCAGGTCGGCCCCATCGCCTGGCCCGAGGCCCTGAAGATGGGTGTGAAACTGTGCGGCGCGCTGGAGACGGCGCACCGGGCGGGCACCCTGCACCGCGATATCAAACCGGCCAACGTGCTGCTCAACGATTACGGTGAACCGCAGCTGAGCGACTTCGGAATCGCCCGCGTGGCCGGCGGGTTCGAAACACGGACCGGCTTCTTCACCGGCACCATTGCGTTCACCGCGCCCGAGGTGCTCAGCGGCAACCCGCCGACGGTCGTCTCCGATGTCTACTCGCTGGGCGCGACGCTGTATGCGCTCATCGCCGGTGCCGCGGCGCACGAGCGCAGATCCGGCGAGGAACTCGTCGCGCATTACCTGCGGATCGGGTCGACACCGGTGCCCGACATGCGGCCCGGCGGGATTCCGGCCGACCTGTGCGCGGTCATCGAGAAGGCGATGTCGATCGATCCCGCGGGCCGGCAGGCCTCGGCGGCCGAGTTGGGTCACGATCTGCAGGCCGCGCAGCGCCGCAACGGGTTGGTTCCCGACACCATGGCGATCAGTGAGGCCGCCGGTGAGCAGGAGCACACGGTGGCCGCCGAGGCGGTGCGACTACCGTTGCCGGGCAATCACTCCGGCGGACGCTCGGGGCCGGTGAGTGCACCGGACGCCCCCACACCACACGCCATGAACCTGGCGCACATGCCATGGTCCGGCCAACAGCACTCGGGCCCGCCTGCGCCCCCGAAACGGGACAACCGCAAGACCCTGCTGATCATCGGCGCGGCCGCCGCCGCGGTCCTGCTGGTGCTCGGCGGGATTCTCGTGCTGACATCGCGCGACGGTGGGGATGAGCCGGCGACGGCGAGTGCGAGCAGGCCGACAACCGCCGAAACCCAGGCCGGTTGGGCACCGATCACGAATGCCCGCGTTGCCCGCCAGGCCGCGGCGACGACCGAGGCCGATGGCACCATCTGGATCTTCGGGGGTGTCGGCGCCGACGGTCAGGTCAGCGGCCGGCACGAGGGATATGACCCGGCGATCGACAACTGGAAGGGCGGCGACGACCTGCCGGTGCCGGTGCAGCACGCCATGTCGGTCACCTGGCAGGGAAATCCGGTGGTGCTGGGTGGGTGGCGAGCCGAGGGCAGCAACACCAAGGTCGCCACCGACCAGGTGTGGCGCGTCATCAACGGGCGCTGGGTTGCACTGCCGCCGCTGGCGCAGCCCCGCGCCGCGGGCGCCGCCGCGGTGGTCGGGGACCGGTTGGTCGTGACCGGCGGTGTCGACGCCGACGGCCGGATGCTCGAGACCACCGAGGTGTTCGACGGCACCGCATGGTCGCTGGGGGAGGACCTGCCGACACCGCGCCAGCTGCTGGGTGCGGCCTCGGACGGCAAGCGGATATACACGGTGGGCGGTAACGACGGAAACGCCGACCTGGCCACGGTCGAAGCCTACGACCCGGCCGCGGACTCCTGGGCGACGCTACCCGCCATGCCTCAGCCACGAAGTGATCTGGGTGTGGCCATGGCAGATGCCAGGCTGGTCGCGGCTGGTGGTGTGTCCGGTGGCCAGACGCTCAAAACCGTTGCCGTGCTGGATATCGCAACGAGCTCGTGGTCCGAGCTACCGGAGATGAGCACCCCGCGACACGGTATGGCGCTCGCCGCCGTCGACCGGTCGGTGTACGTCATCGGCGGCACCCGCGGCGATGACACCCAGGTCACCTCGACTGCCGAGACGTTGAAGCTGCTGCCCCGTACGCTGCAGCCGGCGTCGGCTTGGCGGTCGCTGCCGGATGCGCCCAGTGCCCGGCTGATGATGGCGTGGACCGTGCTGGACGACAAGATCTGGATCGCCGGCGGTATGACGCATGGCGAAACCCTGCAGACGGTGCAGAGTTTCGACCCGCAGACCGGTTCGTGGCAACCGCAGCCGCCGCTGCCGATTCCGCTACACCACGCCACCGCGGCCACCTATCGCGGTGAGGTCGTGGTCATCGGCGGCTCCACCGACGAGCTTGCCCAGGGATCGGACAAGGTATACGCGTTGCGCGGCAACAGCTGGGTCGAACTGCCCAGCCTCAACCACGCCCGGACCGCCGCTGCTGCAACGGTTGTCGGTGACAAGCTCATCGTCGTCGGTGGGCAGAACGAGAAACAGCTCGTGCCGCAGACCGAGATCTTCGACGGGCAGTCGTGGACGGTTGCCGCGGACCTGCCGACCCCGCGAGAACACCTCGCGGCGGTGTCGGACGGGCAGTATCTGTACACCGTCGGTGGCCGCTTCCTGTCTGCCGACAAGAACTCCGCGGCGTTCGAACGGTTCGATCCGGCGTCGGGCGAATGGACCACATTGGTCGAGATGCCCACTCCGCGTGGCAGCTACGGTGCGGCGTTCATCGACGGCCGCATCGTCGCGATCGGAGGCGAGGAGCCGACCCGGGTCCTCACCGCGGCCGAGATGTACGACATCGCCCCGGGCAAGTGGATGGCGTTACCGCAGATACCCACCGCCCGGCACGGAGAGGTGGTCGCCGTGGTCGGGAACACCGTGTACGCCATCGGCGGTGCCGACCGGCCGACCCACGAAGGCGCTGTCGGGGCGGTCGAGGCCCTGGACTTCAACTAGCACAGCCATCCACCACAACCCGGAGGTCACCATGGTTCAAGTCCGAAAAGCCCTGTCGGCCTGTGCCGTCGCCGTTGCGGCAGTGGCCGCGTCCGTCGGATTCGCCGCGCCGGCCCAGGCGTTCTACGTGCTGAACCATGAGGCGATCACCCGCGCCGCGTTACCTGCCGATCAGGTCACCGAAGATGCGATGTTCCAGATTCTGGTGGGCCCGCCACCCGGTGGCGGCGTGGTGGGCAGTGACGCGTTCGCCACCGAGGAGTGGCGCCACCTGGACAATTCGGCCAACCCGTTCGACATCTGCGCCAAGGCGCGAACCGCCTGGGATGTGTTCTCGCCGGTGCTGCTGAGTGGGTCGGTACTCACCGGCGGCAACCTGGTGGATGGACCGGCAGCCCGCGCGGCCTTCGGCGCGCTGCTGCACACCCAGCAGGATTTTTATTCACATACCAACTGGGTGGAGTTCGCCGCCGCCACCGGTGACGCCTACCGCATCGCGCCGCCCATCTTCCCGGCCTGCAACCCGATGGACTTCCCACCGGACCTGCACACCGGCTTCTTCAATATGGACTTCTCCCAGGAGTTTCCGCTGGAGGGCTGCCCGCCTGCGGGCCCGCCGCCGCCCTTTACGGAATGCCATCTGAACATGGCCAAGGACGGGCCGGGCGACATCCGGGGCGGTGCACCGGCACCCGGCCTCAGCGCCACTCACTATGACGTCGCCAGCCAGTCGGCGACCGTGGCCACCACGAATCTGTATCACCAGTTGCGCGGTCTGGTGGCCGCCACCAACGGCGAGCCCGCGGCCACCATGTTGTTCACCACCGGTGGGCCGGAATGGATCTATCCCGAATTGCAGCAGGTGTACCGGGGGGTCGTCGGGCACGTGCACTAACGGCGCAGCACACCGTTGAGCACCAGATCGGTGAGCGCGGTGCTGACCTGCTCGACATCGGTGCTGTGTCGGACACAGACGGCGTACCAGGCGCCGCCGGCGATGACGTCCATCAGGGTGTCGGCGTCGACGGCGCGTGCCGTCCCGGCGGCGGCCGCGTCGGCGACCCGGCTCGTCAGGTCCTGGCGCGCCGTGGCCTCCAGTCGATCGCTGATCACCTTGCGCATCTCCCGATCACCACGCAGATCTGCCAGCAGACCCGGAATCGTCTCTCGGACAACGGGGTCACCGTACATGCGGACGGCACCGCGGCACAGTCGGGTGATCTCGGCCCGGAAGTCGTCGGCCGGCGTCTCGGGGCCGAGGTCGGGGAACACCGCCTCGTGCACCAACGCGGCCTTCGATCGCCAGCGCCGGTACACCGCGGGCCGGCTGACCCCGGCCCGTGCGGCGATCAGGTCGATGGTGGTCGCGGCGTAGCCACGCTGCACCAGCAGATCCCGGGTCGTCGACAGGACGGCGGCGTCGATCGCGGGATCGCGGCGCGAACCCTGTCGGCGGTGCCGTGTTCCGGTGTCGTCGATTCTGACCTCCCATTCCGGGTTTGTCGATACAGTCTGTCACAACAAACTGGTCAGGAGGAGATCTCCCATGAACCTCGAGCTGGCCCCGGTCGGGGCCGACGGCCATCACCTCTACACCTGTCCGCTGTGTGAGGCCATGTGCGGGCTGGATATTCAGGTCACCGGCGGCAAGGTCGCCGGCATCCGCGGCAACCCCGACGACACCTGGAGCCACGGCCACATCTGCCCCAAGGGCGCCACCCTCGGGTCGGTGCACGAAGACCCCGATCGCATCCGTCATCCGATGATCAAGGTGGCCGGACAGTGGCGGGAGGTCAGCTGGGACGAGGCATTCCGGCGCTGCACCGAACTGCTCGCACCCGTCATCGCCGAGCACGGTATCGGCGCCGTCACCGCCTACACCGGTAACCCACTGGCGCACTCGTTCTCGCTGTCCCGCTACGCCGGCATCCTGCTGGGCATGTCCGGGATCCCGGTGACCTACTCCCCGGGCACGGTCGATCAATGGCCGAAGAACCTCACCAGCCATCTGATGTACGGCGGCTGGTGGTCGGTGCCGGTGCCGGACATCCAGCACACCGACCTGTTCATCGTCATGGGTGCCAATCCGGCGGCGTCGCAAGGATCCTTGTTGGCCGCCCCGGACGTGATGGGATTGATCGACGGCATCCGGGAGCGCGGAAGGGTGATCGTGATCGACCCGGTCCGCACGCAGACCGCCGCTCGCGCCGACGAATGGTTGGCCATCACGCCCGGCACCGATGCGGCGTTACTCCTGGCCGTCGTGCACACGCTGTTCGACGAGGATCTGGTGAGCCTGGGCACCGTGGCGCCGCATATCGATGGACTGGAGCAGCTGCGGGCGGTCGCCACCGACTGGGCGCCCGAATCGGTCACGGCTGTCACCGGCATCGGTGCCGACCGCATCCGGGAGCTGGCCCGCGAGATCGCCGGAACCGAACGGGCGGTGGTGTACGGACGAATCGGGTTGTGCAATCAGGAGTTCGGTAGTCTTGCGAGCTGGCTCGTCGACATCGTGAACATCCTCACCGGACATTTCGACAGCCGCGGCGGGCTGATGTTCCCGCAGCCGGCGGCATGGTCGATCACCACCCAGCCGCTACCCGGGTTGGAGGACGGCGCACCGGAATTCGGCCGCTTTCGTACCCGGGTGCGCGGCGCCAAGGAGGTGCTCGGCCAGGTACCGGTGTCGTGTCTGGCCGAGGAGATCGCCACCCCGGGCCAGGGCCAGATCCGGGCGCTGATCACGGTGGCAGGCAACCCGGTGCTGTCCACCCCGGGCGGGCACCGGCTCGACGAGGCGCTGCCCGGCCTCGACGCGATGATCGCGGTGGATCTGTGGCTCAACGAGACCACCCGACATGCCGATGTCATTCTGCCCGGACTGTCCCCGTTGGAGCAGCCGCACCACGACGACCTGATCCTGCAGTTCGCGGTCAACAGCATCGCCAACTACTCCGCGCCCGTCTTCGCCCCCGACGACCCGGACCGGCCCGAGGAATGGGAGATCCTGATCCGGCTGACCGGCCTGTGCACCGGCACCCCTGCCGAGGACGTCGACGTCGCCGCCATCGACGACGGATTCTTCGACTACCTGGTGTTCACCCGGGGTCTCGACGGCGCCGAGGTGCGCAAGCACTATCCGCACGGTGGGCCCGAACGCGTGCTCGACCTGACGCTGCGCACCGGGCCGTTCGGCGACCGCTACGGCGAGAACGCCGACGGGCTGACCTTGGCCAAGCTCAAGGAGCACCCCAACGGCATCAACTTCGGACCGATGCAGCCGCGGCTGCCCGGTGTACTGGGGACCGCCGACGCGAAAGTCCGCCTGGCGCCGCAATATCTACTCGACGACCTGCCCCGACTGGCCGCCCGGTTGGAACGTAGCCCCGACGACCTGGTGCTGGTGAGCCGTCGGCACCTGCGCTCCAACAATTCCTGGCTGCACAACGTCGGACCGCTGATGAAGGGTCGCGACCGCTGCACCCTGCTGATGCACCCCACCGACGCCGAGCGCCACGGCGTCACCGACGGCGAGGTGGTTCAGGTGGCGTCCGAGGCCGGCGCGGTGCAGGTGCGCCTGGAGGTGTCCGACGCCATCCGGGCCGGCGTGGTGTCCATGCCGCACGGCTGGGGACACGGTCTGCCAGGTACCCGGCTGGGCGTGGCCAATCATTCACCCGGGGTGAACACCAATATCCTGTCGCCGCCGACCTTCCTGGACGAACCGTCGGGCAACGGGGCGCTCAACGGTATCCCGGTGACCGTCACCACAGCGGCGCCCTGATAAGGATTGATCATGGGAACCAATCAGCGCGCGAAGATCGTGATGGCCGATGACGAGATCACCGAGTTCATCGACCGCAGTCGCACCGCCACGATGGCCACGGTGCTGCCCAACGGTCGCCCGCACCTGGTGGCCATGTGGTACGCCGTACTCGACGGCGAGATCTGGTTCGAGACCAAGGCCAAATCGCAGAAGGTCGTGAATCTGCGTCGCGACCCGACGATCACCGTGTTGGTCGAGGACGGGCACACCTACGACACATTGCGCGGGGTGTCGATCGACGGTACCGCCGAGATCATCGACGATCCGGACACCAATCTGCGGGTCGGCATCAGCGTGTGGGAGCGCTATACGGGGCCCTACACCGAGGAGATGAAGCCGTTCGTCGAGCAGATGATGAACAACCGCGTCTCGGTGCGGGTGGTGCCCGGCCGGGTCCGCAGCTGGGATCACCGCAAGCTCGGTATGCCCGCGGTTCCGTTGGGCGGCAGCACCGCCCAGTATCTGCAGAGCTAGGGGTTCTTCGCCAGGTACTGGGTGACCATCGAGCAGTACGACTCGATGCGCAACCCGGCGGAGCGGGTGGCGGCCACCGTCTCGGCCACCAGTTGGGTACCCAGGCCGCGCCCGCCGAACGCGGGGTCGATCTCGGTATGGGTGAAGATCCGCACACCGTCGCGGTCGTGGAAGTCGACGAGACCGACCTGGCGGCCGTCCAGCGCAATGGTGAAGCGATTGTCGCCGGGCGTCACCACGGCCGGATTCTGTTCAGCGCTCACGGGGTTTGAGCCTAGTGCCGGGCATCGACGGTGCGGGCAGCCTGTCGACCGGGCCCCGGTAACCGAGCACCTCGCCGAACTGTGAACTGCCGTCTTGCCAGGCCTGCCGATAGGCGACGATTTCGTCGTGGCTGCGCCCGACGAAATTCCACCACATGAGCAGCGCCTCACCGAACGGCGGGCCACCCAGCAGGATCGCCCGAGCCGGACCGTTTCCGGTGTTGGTGATCCCGAGCCGGGCGCAGCCCGGCGACTGGTAGCCCAGATCCGCACGTTGCAGGGTATTGCCGCCGACGGCCACCGTGCCCTCGTCCAGCAGCACACCATGTTCGAACTCGTGTTCCACGTCGAGTGTGACGGTGGCGCCGGGCGCCAGGTCGAGTTGGGCGCCCAGCAACGGGCTGAAGGTATGCACCGGTGACCGGGTTCCGGCGAGGCGGCCGAGGAACACACGCAGCGTCGCGCCCTCGATCTGCTCTGGTTCGGGCACGTAGTGGGCGAAGTCGCGGGCAGTGCCGCGGTCGGCGTCGGGCAGGGCGACCCACAGTTGCACACCGTGCAGTGTGGTGGTGGCCGCCGTCGAGACCTCGGAATGGCAGATGCCGGCGCCGGCGGTCATCAGGTTCAGCTCCCCCGGGCGCACCAGCGCATGCACGCCTCCACTGTCGCGATGCTCGATCTCACCGCTGAAAAGCCAACTCACGGTTTGTAATCCGGTATGCGGGTGCGGGGGCACGTCCATGCCCGCCCCAGCGCGCACGTCGTTGGGACCGTAATGGTCGGCAAAGCACCAGGCGCCGACCATGGACCGCTCCCGCGAGGGCAGCGTCCGGCGGACCGACATGGCACGCGGCCCACCGAGCGGTACTTCACGGGCATGCAGAACACCGGTGAATGAGGATGCGCCGCAATCGACTTCGTCGGGAGCTGGGTCGGCGTTGCTCACCGGACAAATGTAACCCTGTGGTGACGGTGCCGGCATGTCGCCTCTCGGCAAGTGGTCGCACGCAGCGACAGTTCTCTAAGTGGTACCCGGGGCATGTCCGGCACCGTCGGTCATCTCAACGGGTGTAACCCCGCCCGCTATTCCGTGGTCTGCGCGGTGATGACCATCACGGCTGGTGGGCGTCAAAATTGACGCTTCAGAAGGTAGAATCGTACTGGCGAGTAACTTCTTGAAGGGTTGGCGGACGATGGCGCGTCGGGGCGCTTTTGTGCTGGTGAGCGCGGTTTCCGCGCTGACGATGTCGGTGAGTGCGGCGGCACCCGCGACCGCGGCGCCCGCGGGGTCGACGGTGATGCCGATGACCAGCGTCGTGCGGGCCTGTGATTTCAGTGTTGCCGAATACACCTGGCGCACCGGGTACGCCCGGGCGGTCACTGTGGTGCACCCGGCGGCCGGTCGTGTCGTCCCGGTCGAGGTCCAGTTGCAGACCGCGGTGCCCAACACCGACTACTACGTCAAGGTCTTCCAGATGCCGCGCGGTTCGGCGGATTGCGGGGTGGCGCCGATCGGCGTGCGCACCGATGGTCTGGGTGCCGCCACCGTCACGGTGAACACCCCGGTCGACTCCGGCACCACCGGGATCTGGGTCTCCGTGGAACGGCCCGACCCGCACTCCCAGCAACCCGCCGAGATCTACACCTCGGATTTCATCGCCAAGGTCTGACAGGCCGCGCCCCCGCTGCCGGCCCCTCGAAAGCGGCAGCGGGAGCGGGCTGATCTAGGCGGACTCCAGAAAGAGTCGGCGCATCCGGACCGGATAGCCGTTGCGTTCGGCGAGCGAGCGCAGCTGTTTCAGGGCAAAGGTGCGGCCGCGCCCCGACTCGGGAATCACGATGCCCGCCCACAAACCCTCGGCGCGCGGCAGCTCGCAGGCCTCCCGCGCGCATGCCCAGCGGCGTGGGCACAGCCGGCAGATCGACTTGGCCGCCTCGTCGGCGGTGTTCGTCCAGCGCTCGGGATCGCGGGTGCATTCGCCGACCGGCAATCCGTCCAGGCCCAGTGCGTTCATGTGTGTCCCCCTCGTACGGCGGCGTGGCTGCCGCATTGCGGACGAATCTAGAGCACAAACTGTAGCAATGCAACAGTTAGTTGAAGGAAAGTGAAGCGGCGGGCGCGGATCGGTAATGCGATCCACGCCGCTGCTAGAGCGATCATGTGCTGGTTTGCGCCAAAAGGCCAGTGAATACGCAACAGTTAAACTGTTGCATTGATACGGTTATAAAAGCGTTGCGGACGCTTGAACTGCACCCCAAGCCATAGCACTGCTCCAGGTTTCGCTACGATCGACGAACCCGATTCGGGGACCAGAAGGGATACGGCGTGGTCGAAACCGGCGACGATCCCGGGATGGTCCGGGCGGGTGCCGCCGCGGCAGCGCGTCGCCGTGAACTCAACGTCAGCCAGCGCAGTCTCGCCGCCGACGGGGTCATCAACGCCGGCGCGCTCATCGCCTTCGAGAAGGGCCGTAGCTGGCCACGCCTGGGCACCCGCACCAAGCTCGAGGCGGTCCTGCAGTGGGAGCCGGGAACCATCGAGCGAATCCGGCGCGGCGAGCCGGGCGGCCGCCCCGCGCCGGCCCGTGCGCCGGCCGCCGCCGACGAGCTACCGCTGATCGCGCAGGCCGTCGCCGCCGCCGCCAACACCTTTGCGGGCACCATCGCAGCACTGCCCCCGGTGACCGCCCCAGATTTCACCGCGCGGACGGTCGCGATCCTGGCCGATCTGCGTCAGCTCGAGGCGGTGGCGGCGCGCGCCGCCCGGATCCAGGTGACCCCCGATCTGATCCGCGCGCTGAGCGCGGTGCGCAGCCGCATCGACGAACTCACCGTGCTGGCGGCGACGGCATCGACGGCGACCCTCGGTCAGCGGCTCTATGCCGCGCGACGCCGCGCCAACCTCACCGTCGGCGAGACCGCACAGGCGGCCGGGGTCGCCGAGGACTGCGTCTCCGGGGCGGAGGCCGAACATCCGATCAGCGCCGAGGATGCGCAGGCGCTCGACCGGCTGATCGCTCAGATCGACTGGACCTGAACCGAATTCAGAACCGTTCCCGGTTGCGGTCGTCGTGGGTCGGGAAATGGGCGGCCAGCGCCGCGGCGATCTCGACGAACTTGCGCCGGGTCTGTGGCGACATCACCGCGCTGCCGGCGATGACCCCGCCGGGACGCAACTGCCCGTCGAAGGGCACCTCCACGACGGCTTGGCCCTGCCCGGCGAACTGCTGGGCCAGGATGCTGCGGGTGCGCTTGTCGGCGTGTCCGTCCGAATCGTTGAGCACGACGACCGTGCGCTGCAGCAGCCCGGTCAGCCCGCGGGCGGCCAGCCAGTCCATCGTTTGTCCCGCGGCGGCGGCGCCGTCGACCCAGGGCGAGGACACCACGATCAGGGCATCGAGATCGCGCAGCACCTCCTGGGTGACCGGGCTGTCCATGGTGGAGCTGCAGTCGACGATCGAGATGGTGAAATGCCGGTCCAGCCGGGCGGTGGCCTCTCGGTAGATCGCCGGGTCCAGGACCCGGCGCCGGGCCGGGGTGCCCTCGCCGGCCAGCACGAACAGGCCGGCGGCATTGTTGCCGACCCGGCCGCGGATATCGGCGAAGGTGTCCAGATGCTGATCTCCGGCCAATTCCCAGTACGAGCCGACCGCCTTGGGGTCCACCCGGCTGCCGAGCTTGCCGAACGCGGTATCGGCGTCGATCGCCACCACACGGTCGTCCTGGCGCAGTTCGGCGAGCACCGAGCCGACGCTGGCCGACACCGTCGTCTTCCCCACCCCGCCCTTGCCCAGCACGCCGATCTTGTAGTGACCGCGCAGCGCCCCGCGGATGCGCGCCTCCAGCTCCGCCTGGTGCACCTCATCGGGTGATGGGCCCAGGTTGATCAGCCCGAACGATGCACGGAACAGCAGGCGGCGCCAGCCCCGACCGGGCGGGGTGCGCTGTACGGGCACCAGGTCGTGGACCGGGATCCGGTCGGCATAGGACGCCGGTGGTGCCGGTGGGGTGACCCGACCCGGGGGCGGTGGCTGCTGCGGCCACGGCGGCGGGTTGTACGGGGGCGGCCCTCCCGGGGGTCGCGGGGCGGCAGGCCGAGCCTGCTGCTGCGGCCATCCCGGCGGCGCCGCGGGCGGCGGAACCTGCCGCTGGCCGGGAATGGGTCCGGTGTCCACACCGCGCGGCGGATGCGGAGTCGGCGGCACGCCGGGGCCGGCGGTGGGCTCGAAGTCGGAGTCCTCCGGACCGGTCCAACCCAACTCCCGGCGCAGTGCGTCATCGCGGTCGGTCAACGCATCCTCCTCGTGAATTCGCCCTGGTGTATCCACCCAAGTATCAACCACGACCCCCTCGGCACCGGGGACCGGCGGTGCCCGGCAAACGACCGGTCATCCCCGCGGTGCGCTCCAGAATTGGTGCATCCGGGGTACTCCGGCCGCTGTTAGGGTCGTCAGAGTCCTGGTGTGCGCAAAGCGGGGAAAGTGATGCCGATTACGGTGAATCCGGAGCGCGGACCGGCGTGACGCGACGATAGTTCTCCAAGGGGGAGGGGGATGTAGCCGATGACCAGTTCCTTCGCCGGTCACGGCGAACCCACGCACTATGACGATGTCGTCGCCGTCGAGGTGACGATCGACGGCATGTTGGTGATCGCCGACCGTCTGCAACTCGAAGAGTTCCCGCCCTCGCTGGGTATCCGGCCGAACATCCCGCAGCCGGAGCTGCGCGACAAGGTCTGGGGTCAGGTCGCCCGCGACCTGACCGAGCAGGGGGTGCTCGACGCCTTCGGCGCGCCGCACCCTGAGGTGGCGGCGATGACGGATACGTTGTCGCGTCCCGACCGCACCCTGGAGGGGCGCTGGTGGCGCCGCGACATCGGCGGCAAGATGGTGCGTTTCGTGGTGTGCCGCAAGGGTGAGCGCCACGTCATCGCGGCCCGCGACGGAGACCTGCTGGTGCTGCAACGGGTGGCGCCGCAGGTGGGTCTGGCCGGCATGGTGACCGCGGTGCTGGGTCCGGCCGAACCGGCCGATGTTGAACCCATGACAGCGATCTCCACCCGGCTGGCCGAGTCCCGAACCCCGAATCAATTGTCGCAGTTCGGCATTGCCCCGGCCTCGGCCCGGACCTATGCCGAGGCGACGGCCAACCCGAACAGCTGGGTGGAGATCACGGCCTCCGAACGGCACTCCGGGGGCACCTATACCCAGGCCGACGTGGCCGCCGGGGTGCTCGATTCAGCGGAGGGCCGCATCGTGTCCATTCCCCGCAGGGTCAACGGCGAGCTGTACGGCAGCTTTCTGGCCGGCACCCAGGACAACCTGCAGCGTGCCCTCGACGGGCTGATGTCCTTCCTCCCGGCGGGGGCTTGGTTCGAGGCCAAGGCCGAGCCGACCTACTACGACGACGGAGATTGAGAAGTCCCATGGCGGGCAGCGAGCCCTTTGACGACTGCGACGACGTCGGCGCCGACGAGCCGGGCGAGGGCCTGGCTGCCTTCGACGCCTTCTTCGAGGTACCCGGTGCCGCCGGCCCATCGGATCTGGACGACTTCGACGGGCCGCTCGCCGATGCCGAGCAGGCCGTCGGCGAGCCCCTCTTCACCGTCACCAACCCGCCGGGTACCGTTACCGTCTCGGCCGCGTTGGATGGCCGGATCCACCGGATCGAGCTGTCCCCGGAGGCGACCGTGGACGCCGACACCGAGGATCAGCTCGCCGCCGAGATCGTCGTCATCGCCGACCTGGCCACCCAACAGGCCCGCTCCGCGCAGTTCTCCTATGTGCTCGAGGGCATGCTGCACCACGGTCATGACACCGTCGATACCCGCGACTTCCTGACCCGCAGTGTGGGACTGCCCTCACCCGAGGATGCCCGGGCGGCGCAGGCGCACGTCTTCTCGACCCGGTACGCAGGTGAGCATGACTGAGCATCTGGCGGGCCTGTTCGGCTCGGCGGTCGGCATGCTGCCCAGCGCACCGGCCCGATCCCTGGAGTTGTTCACCGAGATCACCGCGGCCGACGAGACCGCCTGTGACGCCTGGGTCGGCCGGATCCGGTGCGGTGACACCGACCGCGCCACGTTGTTCCGGGCGTGGTTCTCGCGGAACAACTTCGGGCAGCTGGCCGGCGCCGCCGAGATCTCGATGAACAGCCTCGGTGCGCGCATCCCGATCGGTGGGCTCTACGGCGACATCACCTATCCGGTGAACTCGCCGCTGGCCATCACCATGGCCTTCGCCGTCCGGGAGGCCGCCGAGGGCAACTACGCCGACGCCATGGAAGCCTTGGACGACGCACCGGCGATGGGCGGCGAGTACCTGGTGTCCTGGATCCGCGCGGTGATCTACGGGGCGGCCGAACGCTGGACCGATGTCATCGACGAGGTCCGCCCGGCGGGCAACTGGCCGGACAAGTTCCTCGGTGCTGCGGGCGGTGTCGCGCACGGTGTGGCGGTGACCAATCTCGGACTGTTCACCGAGGCCGAACGGCGCCTGACTGAGTCCAACTCGTCCCCGGCAGGCGAGGCATGTGCGCCGGCGATTGCCTGGTACCTGGCAATGGCACGGCGCAGCCAGGGCAACGAGGACGCGGCGCTGGCCCTGCTGGAATGGCTGCAGGCCACCCACCCGTCCCCGAAGGTGACTGCGGCCCTGCGAGATCCGGCCTACCGGCTGGTCACGACGAGCGCCGAGAAGATCGCGCAGCGCACCGATCCGTGGGATCCGGGCAGCGTGGTCGCCGACACCTCGGGCCGGGAGAAACTGCTCGCCGACGCCCAGTCCGAACTTGACCGCCAGATCGGACTGGGGCGGGTCAAGGAGCAGATCGAGAAGTACCGGGCGGCCACTCAGATGGCGCGGGTGCGCGCCGCGCGCGGTATGAAGGTGGCCCAGCAGTCCAAACACATGGTGTTCACCGGGCCGCCCGGCACCGGTAAGACCACCATCGCCCGGGTGGTGGCCAACATCCTGGCCGGGCTCGGTGTCATCGCCGAACCCAAACTGGTCGAAACCTCGCGCAAGGACTTCGTCGCCGAATACGAAGGGCAGTCGGCGGTCAAGACGTCACGCACCATCGACCGGGCACTCGGCGGGGTGCTGTTCATCGACGAGGCCTACACCCTGGTACAGGAGCGCGACGGCCGGGCCGACCCGTTCGGCACCGAAGCGCTGGACACCCTGCTGGCCCGGATGGAGAACGACCGCGACCGGCTGGTGGTGATCATCGCCGGGTACAGCGCCGATATCGACCGGCTGCTGGAGGCCAACGACGGTCTGCGGTCCCGGTTCGCCACCCGCATCGAGTTCGATTCCTACGCCGCCGAGGAGATCGTCGATATCGCCAAGGTCATTGCCGAGTCCAATGATTCGCAGCTCAGCGACGAGGCCGCCAAGCGGGTGCTGGAGGCCGCGACCTTGCTGCACGACCGGCTGCTCAACGGCAAGCCCGCCCTGGACATCGCCGGAAACGGCCGGTACGCACGACAATTGGTGGAGGCCGGCGAGCAGAGCCGCGATATGCGGCTGGCCCGCTCACTGGACTTCGAGAGCCTCGGTGTGGAGCAGCTCAGCGAGATCAGCGGTGAGGACATGACCGCGGCGATCGACGTTGTGCACGGCCGGCTGAACATCGGCGAGTAGGCCGGGGCAGGTATGGCGGGATTCAGACTCACCACCAAGGTGCAGGTCAGTGGATGGCGATTCCTGCTGCGCCGCGTCGAGCACGCCATCGTGCGCCGCGACACCCGGATGTTCGACGACCCGCTGCAGTTCTACAGCCGCGCGGTGATGTGCGGTGTCGTCATCGCCGTCGTCATCTGCCTGGGCGCCGCGCTGCTGGCCTATTTCAAACCCCTCGGCAAGCGCGGTAGCGACACCCTGCTGGTCGACCGCACCACCAATCAGCTCTACGTGATGGTGCCCGGTTCGGACAGCATCCGTCCGGTCTACAACCTGACGTCGGCACGGCTGGTGCTGGGCAACGCGGCCACCCCGTCGGCGGTCAAATCCGAGGAACTGGATCGGATGCTCAAGGGCCAGCCGATCGGTATCCCGGGTGCGCCGTATGCGACACCGGTGGGTGTGCCGACATCGACATGGTCGTTGTGCGACAACGTGATCAAGCCCGAGAGCGTGGCCCCGACGGTCGACACCTCGGCCCTGGTCATGCCGCTGGCGGTGGACGCCTCGGTGGGACCGATGCGCCCCAGCCAGGGTGTGCTGGTGACCTACGAGGACCGCACGTGGTTGGTCACCGCGGACGGCCGCCACGCCATCGACCTTGCCGACCGCGCCGTCACCTCGGCGGTGGGCATCCCGGTCACCGCCCGGGCGACCCCGATCTCGGAGGCGCTGTTCAACGCGCTACCCAATGTCGGTCCGTGGAAACTCCCCGCGGTGCCGGGCGCCGGGGTACCCAACAACCTCGGGCTGCCGCCGAATCTGGTTGTCGGCTCGGTGTTCCGGACCCTGAACAACGATATCGAGCAGCGTTACGTCGTGTTGACTGACGGTGTGGCCAAGGTCAACGGCACCACGTCGGCGGCACTGCGCGCCACCAATTCCTTCGGGCTGATCACCCCACCCTCGGTGGAGGCCAGCGATGTCGCCAGCATCGCCGAGCAGGTGTTCGTCTCACCGCTGCCGGATCAACCGATGGACATCCGGTTGCGTCAGGATGCGCCGACACTGTGCTGGTCCTGGCAGCGCGACCCCGGCGATCAGGGCCCTCGACAGACCGTGATCAGCGGCCGGCACCTGCCGGTCCCGGCGGCGAGGATGAACGGCGGTATCGACCAGATATCAGGTAACGCCACGGTTTTCATCGACGGCGGGCAGTTCATCCGGCTGCAGTCACCGGACCCGCGCTACGGCGAGAGCCTGTACTACATCGACCCGCAGGGCGTGCGGTACGGCCTCCCCAACGAGGACACCGCGGCCTCGCTGGGGCTCAGCGGCCCGCTGACCGCGCCGTGGCAGGTGGTCAGCTGGCTGATCGACGGGCCGGTGCTGTCGAAGCAGGCGGCACTGCTCGAGCACGACACGCTGCCGCCGAGTCCCAACCCGCGCAAGGTGACCGGTGAACTGGCCGCACCCGCGGCGGGCGCGGTCCCGGCCGCCGGCGCACCGGTCCCGGCGCCGGGCGGCAACCTGCCTGCGCAGGCCCCCGGATCCCCGCTTCCGCCGGAAGGAGCAGGTGGATGACCACCAAGAAATTCACCCCGATCATCAAACGCGGACCACGCCTGACCCCGGGCGAGATCAACATCGCCGCACCGGATGACCTCGGCATCGATATCCCGCCGTCGGGTATTCAGAAGGCGCTGCCCTGGGTGATGGGTGGCGGCATGCTCGGCATGATCGCGATCATGATCTTCACCGGTATCCGGCAGCTGTCGCCGTACATGTTGATGATGCCGCTGATGATGATCATGGCGACGGTCGGATTCATGGCCGGCGGCGGCCCGGGCGGCAAGCGGGTCCCCGAGATCAACGCCGACCGCAAGGAATACCTGCGCTACCTGGCGGGGTTGCGCACCCGGGTGACGACGTCGGCGGCCGCGCAGGTGACGTTCTTCAATTACCACGCACCACATCCCGAGGATCTGCTGTCGATCATCGGGACCAACCGGCAGTGGTCACGGCAGTCCAATGCCGACTTCTTCGCCGCCGCGCGGATCGGTGTCGGCTCCGAACCGGCGGTCGACCGACTGCTCAAACCGTCGGTGGGTGGTGAACTCGGCGGGCCGTCGGGGGCGCCGCAGCCGCATCTGGAGCCGGTCAGCCACATGTGGTTGATCAAGTTCTTGCGCACCCACGGCCTCATCCACGATTGTCCGAAACTCGTGCAGCTGAGGACCTTTCCCACCATCGCCGTCGGTGGTGACGCCGAGCGTGCAGCCGCGCTGCTTCGGGCGATGATCTGCCACCTGGCGGTGTTCCATCCGCCGGACTTGATGCAGATCCGGGTGCTGGTCGACAACCCGGAGGACCCGGACTGGGCCTGGCTCAAATGGCTGCCGCATGTGCAGCACCAGACCGATACCGACGCCGCCGGACCGACCCGGCTGGTGTTCACCCGTCCGGACGGGCTGTCGGACCTGACCGCGCGCGGTCCGCACACCGCCGATGCGGCGCCCAGCGGGCCATACGTCGTGGTGATCGACCTGACCGGCGGCAAGGCCGGTTTCCCGGTCGACGGGCGGGCCGGCGTCACCGTCATAACCCTGGGTAATCACCGCGGGTCGGCGTACCGCATCCGGTTGGATCCCGACGGCAGTGCCGACGACCGGCTGCCCAACCAGACCTTCCGTCTGGTCGCCGATACCGCCGACGAGATGACCCCGGCACAGGCCGGCCGCCTCGCGCGCAAGCTGGCCGGCTGGTCCATCACCGGGACGATCATCGACAAGAGCACCAGGGTGCACAAGAAGGTCGCCACCGAATGGCATCAATTGGTGGGTGCGCAGTCTGTCGAGGAGGTGACCCCGTCGCGCTGGCGGATGTTCACCGACACCGACCGGGACCGCCTGAAGATCCCGTTCGGCCACGAGCTCAAGACCGGTGAGATCTCCTACCTGGACATCAAGGAGGGCGCTGAGTTCGGTGCCGGTCCGCACGGCATGTTGATCGGGACAACGGGTTCCGGTAAATCGGAGTTTCTGCGCACACTCATCCTGTCGCTGGCGGCCACCCACCACCCCGATCAGGTGAACCTGCTGCTCACCGACTTCAAGGGCGGTTCGACATTCCTCGGCATGGAGAAGCTGCCGCATACCGCGGCCGTCGTCACCAACATGGAAGAGGAAGCCGAACTCGTCAATCGCATGGGTGAGGTGCTCTCCGGCGAGCTCGACCGCCGCCAGTCCATCCTGCGGCAGGCCGGTATCCAGGTCGGTGCGGCCGGTGCCCTCTCCGGTGTCGCCGAGTACGAGAAACACCGGGAACGCGGTGCCGACCTGCCCCCACTGCCGACACTGTTCGTGGTGGTCGACGAGTTCGCCGAGTTGCTGCAGAACCACCCGGATTTCATCGGGTTGTTCGACCGGATCTGCCGCGTCGGCCGGTCTCTGCGGGTGCACCTGCTGCTGGCCACCCAGTCGCTGAACACCGGCGGTGTCCGGATCGACAAGTTGGAGCCCAACCTCACCTATCGAATCGCATTGCGTACCACCAGCTCCGCGGAATCCAAGGCGGTGATCGGGACGCCGGAGGCCCAGTACATCACCAATAAAGAGAGCGGTGTCGGGTTCCTGCGGGTGGGTATGGAGGACCCGGTGAAGTTCCGCAGCGTCTACACCGGCACCAACTACGTGCCGGCCTCGGCGATCAGCAACCAGGGTGATTCGGCACAGCGGATCCACGTGCCCAGCCAGGTCCGGATCCAGCCGTTCACGGCGGCGCCGCTGATGGATGCCTCGGGGGTGACATCGTGACTTCCAGCGAGAAGCCGAACGCTGGTCGCGCAATGACTTCCAGCGAGAAGCCGAACGCTGGTCGCGCAATGACTTCCAGCGAGGAGCCGAAGGCGGATCGCGCAATGACTTCCAGCGAGAAGCCGAAGGCGGATCGCGCATGACTACCGCCGAAGAACCCCGGGTCCTGCGCGAGGTGGTGCTCGACCAGCTCACCACCGGCGAGGTGCGCGCGTACAAGATGTGGCTGCCGCCGCTGACCGACCCGACCCCGGTCAACGAGCTCGTCGAGCGAGATCAACGGCAGCCGTTACGTTTCGGTCTGGGCATCATGGACGAACCGCGTCGGCACCGGCAGGAGGTGTGGGGTATCGACGTGTCCGCGGCCGCGGGCAACATCGCGATCGGTGGGGCCCCGCAGACCGGCAAGTCGACCTTCCTGCAGACGCTGGTGTTGTCGGCTGCGGCCACCCACACCCCGCGCCAGGTGCAGTTCTACTGCATCGATCTCGGTGGCGGCGGTCTGATGTATCTGGAGGATCTGCCGCACGTCGGCGGCGTCGCCACCCGTTCCGAACCGGATCGCGTCAATCGCGCCGTTGCCGAGATGAAAGCCGTACTGCGGCAACGTGAAGCGATGTTCAAGCAGTTTCGGGTCGGTTCCATCGCGACCTACCGGCAGATGCGTGAAGACCCCAACCATCCGGCGTCGGCAGATCCGTTCGGTGATGTCTTCCTGGTCATCGACGGCTGGCCGGCCTTCGTGGCGGAGTTCCCGGATCTGGAGCCGGTGGTCCAGGACCTGGCCGGTCAGGGGTTGGCGTTCGGGGTGCACACCATCATCTCGACACCCCGCTGGACGGAGCTGAAGTCCCGGGTCCGGGACTACCTCGGCACCAAGGTGGAGTTCCGCCTCGGTGATGTGAACGAGACCCAGGTCGATCGGATGACCCGGGATATCCCGGCGAACCGGCCGGGACGGGCGATCTCGGGGGAGAAGCACCACCTGATGATGGGTGTGCCTCGCCTGGACGGGGTGCACAGCGTCGCCGATATCGTGCCGGCGATCACCGCCGCGGTCGATCACATCGCCTCGCTGCACACCGATGAGGCGCCGCGAGTTCGGGTGCTGCCCGAGCGCATCCATCTGCGCGAGCTCGATCCCGCGCCGCCGGGCCCCGATGCCGATTACCGTTCCCGGTGGACCATCCCGGTCGGTATCCGGGAGTCCGATCTGTCGGTGGCCTACAACAACATGCAGATCACCCCGCATCTGCTGGTCTTCGGTGCACCCAAATCGGGGAAGACGACGATCGCGCATGCGGTGGCCCAGGCGATCTGTGCCCGCAACAGCCCGCAGCAGGTCCGCTTCATGCTCGCCGACTACCGCTCGGGTCTGCTCGATGCCGTACCGCAGAGCCATCTGCTGGACGCCGGCGCGGTCAATCGCAACAGCACCTCGCTCGACGAGTCGATCAAGGCGCTGGCGGTGAATCTGAAGAAGCGGCTGCCGCCGCCGGACCTGACCACCGCGCAGCTCCGGGCGCGGTCGTGGTGGAGCGGCCCGGACGTCGTGCTGCTCGTCGACGACTGGCACATGATCGTCGCCGCGGGCGGGATGGTGCCCCCGATGGCACCGTTGGCCCCATTGCTGCCGGCTTCTGCGGACATCGGCCTGCACATCATCGTGACGTGCCAGATGAGTCAGGCGCACCGGGCCACCATGGACAAGTTCGTCGGCGCCGCTTATGGCGCCGGATCCCCGACTTTGTTCCTTTCCGGGGAGAAGACGGAGTTTCCGACGAGCGAGTTCAAACTCAAGCGCAGGCCCCCTGGCCAGGCACTTCTCGTTTCTCCGGATGGCAAAGAAGTGGTCCAGGCGGCCTATATCGACCCCCCCGCAGAAGAAGTGTTCTGAGCACCCCCAAACCGCGGTTACTATGGATTCGTAGCCACTCAGCAAAATTGACGATTGCTGGTTGGCAAATGAGTCGGGGGAACGATTCTGATGCGGTGCCCGTTCGTGGGCAACAGGTGCGTCTCCCTTCTCAAAGGTTTTGTACTGGCTTTTCGGAAGATGTGAGGAGGAATTGCAAATGCAACCTTTGGCGCACAATCCCGCGGTTCTGGGTGTCGGCGGTCAGGTGATCGCAAACGGGTCCCGGGGTCTGGCGACCGGCACCGCGGCAACGGCCGAGGCATCGGCCCTGCTGCCGGCCGGTGCCGAGGAGGTTTCGGTGCAGGCCGTGCTGGCGTTCGCGAGTGAGGGCGCGCAGATGGCCGCGCTCAACGCCTATGCCCAGCAGGAGTTGGCCCGCGCCGGAGCCGCCTATCTGGAGGCCACCGGTATCTACACCACTGCCGACGCACAGGCTGCGGTAACGCTGTCCTGAGCGGATTCTGACCGCCGGTCCCTGATACGAGACTGAGTCCAGCAAACTATGACCACAGTTCCCGCAATTGTGCCGATGCTCTATGGGGCATTACCGCCGGAGGTGAACACCGGCCGGTTGATGGCAGGCGCCGGGGCACTGCCGATGTATCAGGCGGCGGCTGCCTGGGAGGCGTTGGCCATAGCGCTGGAGACCCAGGCCGAGGAGTTGTCGGCGAGCCTTGCTTCGTTGGCGGGTTCGTGGCAGGGCGGCGCCAGCGACCGGGCGGTTCAGGCGACCATGCCGATGGTGGTGTGGCTGCGGACCAGCGCCTTGCAGGCCCAGAAGCGCGCCATGCAGGCCATCGCGCAGGCGAACTCCTATTTGCTGGCCATGGCGGTCACCCCGCCGCTGGTCGAGATCGAGATGAACCACGTCACCCACGCTGTGCTGGAGGCGACCAACTTCCTCGGGGTGAACGCGGTTCCGATCGGGGTCAACGAGTTCGACTACTTCGTGCGGATGTGGACACAGGCGGCCGGCGCGATGCACGGCTACCAGGCGGAGACGGCGGCGAACACGGTGTTCGAGCCGATCACCCCGCTCAAGCCGATCGTGATGCCCGGTGTGGGTGAGGCGGCGCTGGGCTTCGCTTCGGGCAAGATCGCCGCGACGCTGCCCGGGTCGGCGATGCGCGAGATGGCATTCGCACACGTCACGGCCCAGGCGACCATCGAATCCGCCGCGCTGCACGCGGGTCGGGCAGCCGCCCAGAGTAACCAGGCATCCGTCGCGGCGCAGACCCAGGCGCGTAAGGCGGAGAACACCGCGCAGCAGGCTCAGGGTGAACCCGAGCAGCTGATGAGCAGCGCGCAACAGGGCGCACAGATGGGTATACAAGTCGCCTCGCAGGTCGGGTCGATGCTCGCCCAGGCCCCGCAGCAGTTGCTGCAGTCGGTCACGCAGCCGGTGCAGCAGCTGGTGGCGCCGCTGCAGCAGGTCAGTTCGATGTTCGGCCAGCTCGGCGGTGGCCTCAACAAGGGCGCGCAGTTCGGGCTGATGGGTGCCAGCCCGTTCTCGAACCATCCGCTGGCCGGTGGTACCGGCGCCGGGGCCGGCGCGGGACTGGTCCGCGCCGCGTCGCTTCCGGGCGCGGGCGGCACCCTGGCGAGCACCTCGCTGATGAACGGGCTGCTCGGGCAGACCCCGACAGGCGCCGCAGGTCCGGTCGGGGCGGCGGCCGGTGGCGCCGGCGCGGGACTGGCTCCGGTCGGCAATGGTGCCGGTGCCGGTGGCGGTCCGATGGGCGGTGCGGGCCACGGCGCCAAACGCGGCACGAACCGGCAGAGCCTGGCGGCTCCGTCGGCGCTCGCCCACGATCTGGGCGAGGACGAAGAAGACGACGACTGGTGAATCACCAACACACACAAGACTTCCCGGCCGAGGGGGCTGGAAGACTCGCCATCATCCGGTGAGGACACAGGAAGAAGGAATAGGTACCGCGCATGTCACAGATGAATACCGATGCCGCTGTCCTCGCCAAGGAGGCAGCCCATTTCGAGAGCATCTCCGGCGAACTGAAGGGCGTCATCTCCCAGGTGGAGGCCACCGGCGGGGCCCTGGCCGCGCAGATGGTGGGCCAGGCCGGCACCGCCGCCCAGGCCGCACTGATGCGCTTCCACGAGGCCGCCGCCCGCCAGGTCCAGGAGCTCAACGACATCTCCCAGAACATCCAGACCTCGGGCATGCAGTACACCACCGCCGATGAAGATCAGGCCGGGACGCTGTCCTCGGCGATGAACCTCTGACCCCAGAACGCATAGAAGGAGATAGCACATGTCACAACAGGTTTGGCAGTTCGGCGGAATCGAAGGCTCGTCCGGCGAGATCCACGGCGCCGTCGGCGTCACTCAGGGTCTGCTCGACGAGGGCAAGGCCTCGCTCGCGTCGCTGGCCTCGATCTGGGGCGGCTCGGGCTCGGAGGCCTACCAGGCCGTCCAGATGCGCTGGGACAGCACCTCGGCCGAGTTGAACGCGGCCCTGCAGAACCTCGCCCAGACGATCAGCGATTCCGGTCAGCACATGCAGCAGATCGAGAACGGCGTCACGGGGATGTTCGCCTAGAACGACCGCAACCGGGGGGTGGGCGGACTAGCCTTGGGCCTGTCCGCCCACCCCGTGCGTTCCTGTAACAGCACGACTTTGAGAGGTCCTTATGTCGGCCGACTATGACCGGCTCTTCCATTCCTCCGGTGCCGCCGAGGCCGCCGACGAGGATGGCGGTGCGCACCGCGACACCGCGCCACCGATGCCGATCCACGCCTCGGGCGCGGGTGGCTCCGGCTACGCCGGCGAGCGCACCCCGCCGCCGATGCCGATCACCCCAGCGCCGACGCAGACTTCCGCGGCACCGCCGGCGGGCCAACCCGGATCGGCGGTTCCACCGGCGACTGGATCGGCGGTTCCACCGCCACGCGCCACCGAGGTCACCAGCCAGATCCCGGTGACCGGACCACAGCATGTGCAGAACGGGATGCTGCGCACGCCGCAGGCCGGCCAGCCCGCCGGGGCACGGTACGAGCAGCAGAGTTTCTCGCCGCTCGCACCTGCACCGCGTTCGGCCCCGGCGCCCGCGCCGAGCGCGCACTACGTTGAGTCGCAAGAAGTTTCGTGGACACCGTCGAGTGTGCCGGCGCCCACCGGGCAGCCGGCCCCCACGTCGGCGGCCAGCATGGGTAACCACCGCGCCATCGATGCGCTGTCGCATGTCGGCGTGCGCACCGCGGTCAAGATGCCGTCCCAGCGGGGTTGGCGACACTGGCTGTACATGCTGACCCGTATCAACATGGGGCCCTCGCCGGACGAGGTGTACGAGATGGACCTGCAATCGCGGGTCCGCCGGAATGCCCGGGACTCATATCAGGTCGGCGTGTTCGGGCTCAAGGGCGGTGTCGGCAAGACGGCGGTCACGGTGGCCCTGGGATCGGCGCTGAGCCGGGTTCGAGGTGACCGCATCCTGGCCATCGACGCCGACCCGGATTGCGGGAATCTGGCCGATCGGGCCGGTAGGCAGTCCGCGGCCACCATCGCAGACCTGTTGTCGGACAAGGAATTGTCCCGCTACAACGATATTCGCGCCTACACGAGCATGAATGCCGCGAACCTCGAGGTGCTGTCCTCGGAGGAGTACAGTGCGGCGCGCCGGGAGTTCAACGAGGAGGACTGGAAGGGCGCCGTCAGCGTGGTGTCCCGGTACTACAACCTGGTGCTCGCAGACTGCGGTGCCGGGCTGTTCCAGCCCGCATCGCGTGGGGTCCTGGCGACCGTGTCCGGCATGGTGATCGTCGCCAGTGCCTCCATCGACGGGGCACGACAGGCCGCCATGACGATGGACTGGTTGCGCCAGAACGGATACCAGGATCTGCTCGGACGGTCCTGTGTGGTGATCAACCACGTCACGCCGGGCAAGACGAATATCGACGTCGAGGATCTGGTGCAGCAGTTCGAACGGCATGTGCCGCCCGGCCGCGTCGTCGTGCTGCCCTGGGACAAGCACATCGCCGCGGGCACCGAGATTCAACTAGACCTGCTCGGCAAGACCTTCCAGCGGCGGATCCTGGAACTCGCCGCCGCACTGTCCGACGACTTCGACCGGCTCGAACGGCGTTGACCACGACGGCAGCTCCGGCCGGGGCGAGCAGTACCTCATCGGCGACCCCGGGCCGGCCGTCCACCACCCGGGTCACCATCCTGACCGGCCGCCGGATGACCGATCTGGTGCTGCCGGCATCGGCGCCTATCGAGACCTACATCGACGAAACCGTTTCGGTGCTGTCCGAGCTGCTCGATGACTCGCCGGCAGATGTGTTGGCGGGCTTCGATTTCAAGGCGCAGGGGGTATGGGCGTTCGCTCGTCCCGGTGCGCCGCCGATGACGGCGGGCGAATCACTCGACGACGCGGGTGTCGTCGACGGCGCGCTGCTGACCCTGGTCTCGGTGAGCCGGACCGAACGGTATCGCCCGCTGGTCGAGGACGTGATCGACGCCATCGCGGTGCTCGACGAATCCCCGGAGTTCGACCGCACGGCGCTGAACCGGTTCGTCGGCCTGGCGATCCCGTTGGTCTCGACGATCGCGACCGGGGTCGCCCTGGTGGCCTGGACGCAGTCGGGCAAGCACTGGTGGTGGGCGATCGCGCTGGCCGTGCTGGGGCTCGGGCTGTTGACCGGTGGGCTGGTGTCCCGCTCGCGCTACGGCAACCTCGACATGTCCGAAAGCCTGCTGGTGGCTGCACTTCCGGTGTTGGCCGGTGCGGCGGCGCTGGCTGTCCCGCTACCCCGTGAGGCCGATGGCCTCGGTGCGCCGCAGGTGGCCGGGGCGGCCGCCGTCGCCTTGCTGTACACCCTGGCGACCCGTGGCGGTCCGCGAAAGCGGGCCAGCGTGGCGGCCTTCGGTGCGGTGCTGACGATCGCGATCACCGGGGCAGCCATCGCCTTCGGATACGGCGGACAGGAGTGGGTGCCCGCCGGTGCCATCGCCTTCGGTCTGATCGTGGTGACCAACGCGGCCAAGCTGACCGTGGCGGTAGCGCGTATCGCGTTGCCGCCCATTCCCGCGCCCGGCGAGGCCGTCGCCAATGACGAACTGCTCGATCCCGTTTCGCGACCGGATATTGCTGATGAGGAGACACCAACCTGGCAGGCGATCATCGCCTCGGTGCCGGACTCCGCGGCGCGGCTCACCGAACGCAGCGAGCTCTCCAAACAGCTGCTGATCGGTTTCCTCACCGCCGGCGCGGCGATCCTGGCTACCGGTGCGATCACCGTGGTGGTGCAGGGGCACTTCTTCATCCACAGTATGATCGTGGCGGGACTGGTCACCGTCATCTGCGGATTCCGCTCGCGGCTGTACGCCGAACGGTGGTGTGCCTGGGCTCTGATGACGGTGACGGTCGCGGTGCCGACCGGCGTGACTGTGCGACTGTGCCTGTGGTACCCGGACAGCGCCTGGCTGGTGCTGGCGGTGTACCTGTTGATCGCCTTCGTCGCGCTGATCACGGTGGCCGCCACCGATAACGTCAACCGGCTCTCGCCGGTGACCAAGCGGATCTTCGAACTGCTCGACGGTGCCTCGATCGCCGCGGTGATCCCGCTGCTGTTGTGGATCGCCGGCGTCTATGACCTGCTCCGCAACCTGCGGTTCTAACCTCTGAGCGCTCGCTGCGCGCTGCGATATTTCGGTGTGTGGCGCAGAGTCCTACGCTGAAGCACATGAGCGCTCGACGTGAAGTGAACCAGCGCGATCTCGGCCTGCGCGCCAAGGAGATCTTGGACGCGGTCGAACGTGGTCAGGCCTTCACCGTGACTCGGGACGGGCGTGCGATCGGGCGAGCTGGTGCCGTTGCGGGGGAGGAGGCGATCCTCGTGCCGAATTCGCACGAGGATCGCAGTTGGCACCGTTGGTCGATATCAGCGCATTTCGGGCCGCACAGGACGAGGCATTCGACTGTGAGCGACCCATGTGGCCGCTGAGATAGACTGCGGCGCCCCGGTACCAGCTGAAGTGACTGCGCCGTGTCGCCGAACTAGCTCTCGGTAATCTCGGCCACCGCGTCGTTGAGCCGATCGCGGTCGGCGGCAACGGATTCGGCGGCAACCTCGGTGGCGTTGCGTAACGCCTCGTTGAGCCGTTCCTCCACCGTGTGGGCCCCGAGTCGCAGCACACCGTCGGCGAGGTAGACGTCGACCAGTCGTTGATGCCCGTTCAGCGTGACCTCGACCGTGTCTGATTCGTCGGAGGCGGTGAAGGACTCGTTGGCCATCTTGTGTAGCTGCGCGTCCATCAATTCCTGCAACCGACCGGCCTGGCGGAGCACCGCGGCCACCTCCGGATGCATCTCCTCGCTCACTTGGACTCCTTGTCCGGAGCGTCTTTACGGCGCCGGTTCCCGATCACGGGTTCGGTGTACGGCCGGTCCTCGGTATAGAGCTCTTCGTCGGGGGCGAACCGGGGGTCGCGGCGTTTCTGCTGACCCTGTTGAGCGCCACCGCCGTGCCCCATGCCGCCCATTCCGCCGCCCATACCCATTCCGCCGCCCATGGCCGAAGCCGGAATGGCGCCGGCGTTGCCGCCGGCACGCGCGCCGCCCCCGGGCGCGGGGGCGACCGTCTCGGCACCGACGCTGGGCTGCAACGGCATCGACGGCACTCCGCCGCCACCGCCACCTCCCGAACCCCCACCCGAGCCACCACCACCGACCCCGGCCGGTGACACACCGGGATCGTCCAGCCCGAGATCGTCGAGACCGCCGGGCATTCCACCGTCGGGCATACCGGGCAGCCCGCCGCCGGGAAGGCCACCGCCCGAGGGGGATCCGCCGGACTTTCCGCCCCCGGCGGGTGAGCCGCCGCCGGCCGGAGAGCCGCCGCCGGAAGGTGCGCCGCTGCCGGAGGGTGAGCCGCCGGTGGGTGCGCCGGACTGTTGGCCGCTCTGCGGCGCAGCCGTTTGGGGTGACATCGTGGGCTGGGCTTCACCGGGTGCGCCGCCACCGCCACCGCTCCCGGGATCGCTCCCGGTGGTCGGCGTCGGAGGCTGCGGCGGAGGAGGTTCTACCTCACCCTCGGTCTTCTTGTTCTTACCGCGGTCCCAACCGGTTTCCAACGCCTTCCGGATGGGCGGTGTCGGTGGTTTGACCGGCGTGATGGCTGCCGCCGCGGCGTACTCGGCAAGCACCTCTTCGGATTTCGCCTGCAGCTTCTGGTACTCGGCCAGCAGCAGTGCCATCTGGTTGGCATCGGTGGCCATGCTCATCTGTGCCTCGATGGCCTTGACCTCGGCGACCGTCGGGTGCGATGCGACGGCCATGCGGTGGATGCGAGCGAGTTCCTTCGCGTGGTCCGACATCTCGACTGCGGACCGGGCCATCTCCTGCAGCCAGTCCTTGTGCTGCCGCAGTGCAGTACCGGCAGCTTCGGCGGCGGAACCGTCCCAGTCGACACCGGCGAGGTTGAATTCGTCGGCGCGCGCGGCCAGTTGGCCGGCGTAGCTGCCCCAGTTCGAGGCGAAGGTGTCGAGCGTGGCCGCCTGGTCGGGTTGCGCGATCTGCTCGGCGGCAGTGCCCACGTCCAGGTACCCGGGCGGCGCCGGGCACGCGGCTATCGGCATCCGGGGAGCCGATGTCGGTACATCCATCGGCGGCACCGGCATCTCGGCGATATCGCGGACGGTGCCGTCGATGGCCTCGGCTCCGGCGGCATCGGTCTTCTCGTAGAGCGCGGCCGCCCCCGTCATCGTCATCGACAGCAGCTTGGCTTCTTCCTGCCCGGCCTCGATGAACGCCTTCATGCCTTCACCCTCGGCGCTGACCTGTGCGACGGCGACGCCCGCCAATCCGAGACCACACGGCGGCCGGGGGTTCCCCGGCGTGGCAGGGAGCGGTACGTCCAGTGTGGCCGCCTTGCTGCGCAGGTCTGCCGGTTCGACTCTCATCGGCGGTGTCACGAGACCCCCTCCAATGCCATCTGGTAGCGACTCTCCTCGCGCGGGTTGATCAGCCGGATCGGAAGCTGACTGTGCCGCGGTGTCTCGATGAAATTGCTGCGCAGCACAACTCGACCGACACCCTGGTGCGGACCGAGATAGGTCGTCGAATTGGGCCAGGACACCTTGGCGACCTGCCCGACGCGCCCGTTGACGAATCCGGCGAACTCGCCGAACTGGGGGCCCAGTGTCACCACCCCGCCGGCGGCGGCGGACCGGATGACGAACTGGGTGAACAGACGGGCATCACCGAGGTTGATGCTGACGTCCACATCGTCGAACGGCATGTACACCGGGTAGCGGTCGGCGGTCTCACCGATCAGCACGCCTGCCGAACCGATGGGCAGCTCGTAATGCCGATCGGTCACCGGGCTCTCCCCCAGCAGTGCAGCCCGCTGCCCGCCGAACAGGCAGGAAAAGCCGCGCGGTGTCGAAGGATTCGCCAAGGTGGTCAGTAGCACGGTCGCCGTCGGCGGCTGCCCGGGCCGGATGCGTACCCGGGTGATGGTGTGATCGGCGCGGGCCGACCACCAGACATCGGGGCCCCCCGGTGCCACATAGGCGACGGTGAAGCTGCTGCGGCCCTTGATGGTCGACCAGGATTCGCGCTCGAAGCTGATCTCGGTGGCCCGGTCGAAATCGTCGAAGCTGCGGCTGCAGCGTGCGTCGATGCCGTTGCCGGCCAACTGATCTGCGATGCGGGTGGCCGAGGACACCAGGTACCGGGCCAGGCCGGACACCCCGGTGTCGCGACGCAGCGCGGGCCGGCGGGTCGACTCGGGATCGGCGCGCAGAACGATCCAGGTGCGCCGGTTGGCCGGTACCGGATACGGGCCGACCACCTGGTCGTAGAGAGCCACCAGGTTGGCGGGTGCGGTCTTACCGACCCGATAACCGGCGGACACCACATCGGCTTCCAGTTCCGGGCAATGTGCCTCGATCAATTTCTCGACGAAGCGGGTGTCGACGATATCGTCGGTGAACGCCTCACCGTCGACCAGCACGGTCGGGGTGAACGGGCGCGGGATGAGCTCGATCAGCGCGATGAGGTGGTCATCCTGCCACCGCACCGCCACGTGGTCGCCGGGTTGTACGGTGGCGCCGACGGCGGGTTCGGATGGGGCGGGCGGTGGGGTCGCCAGCCGGCGCCGCCAGGAGAACAGTGCCGCGATCCAGCCGGTGAACCGGCGGCCGCGCACCGTGAGTGTGGTGGCGATGGCCAGCAGCACGCTCAGTGTGATGCCCAGCCACAGCAGGTCCAGCGTGCCGAACACTCCGATGAGGGCGGGGATCAACACCGCGCTCAGGAGCAGATGCCCGGTGGTGAACCGGAACCCGAACTGGCCCAGGAATTCCTTCATCGGCGCCTCACTGCACGCCGGGCGATCGCGCCGATACCGAGCACCAGGGCCAGGCCGACCCCGGTCAGCACGACGATGGTGATCGGTCCGCGGTCCGGCGGCACCACCACCACGGGAGGGGGCAACTGTTTGACGCGGTACGGCGCGGCCTCTGGCCCCGGCGGTACATCCCAGGTCAGCGCGGCAACCGGATCGATGACACCGGCGCCGACGTAGTTGTCGACACCGCCACCGGGATGTCGGGCCGTCGCGGTGATCCGGTGCATGAGCTGCGCGGCGGTCAGCTCGGGGAAACGTTGTTTGAGCAATGCGGCCAGCCCCGAGACATACGCGGCGGCAAAGGATGTCCCGGCGATCGGGATAGGCCCGTCGGCACCGGACAGGGCGTTCGCCGGGTTGCCGTCATAACCCAGCGCCGTGATGTTCTCGGCCGGCGCGGCGGCGTCCACCCATGGTCCCGACATCGAGAAGGTGCTGGGCTGGCCCGTCTGCCCGATACCGCCGACGGTCAGCACCAGGGGCGAGTACCAGGCCGGTGACACGATGGTCTGCACCTGCCGCCAGCCGCGCGGATCGTCGGGCTCGTCGGCCTCCGGCGGCGGGTTCTGGGTGCAGTCTTGGCCGGTATTGCCCGCGGCGACGATGACGACGGCGCCCTTGATGTTGACTGCGAAGTTGATCGCAGCCCCGACTGTGGCTTCGTCAATGGGGCGGGTCGCCTTGTAACAGGCTGCCTCGCTGATGTTGATGACCTGGGCGCCCAGGTTGGCGGCGTGCACGATGGAACGGGCCAGGCTGCGCAGTGAGCCCGCCGTCTGCGTGGTGTTCGGGTTGTTCGGGTCCTGCCGGGCACCGACCGGCTGGAAGTTGTCCGACGTCTGCCGCAGCGACAGGATTCGGGCCTCGGGCGCCACGCCGACGAACGAATCGGTGGGCGCCGGGCGGCCGGCGATGATGGCGGCGGTCAGCGTGCCGTGCGAGTCGCAGTCCGACATCCCGTTGCCGGCCTTGTCGACGAAGTCGCCACCGGGCTCGGCCGGGACCCGCGGCGAGCCGTTCACACCGGTGTCGATGACCGCCACAGTTATGCCCGCGCCGGTTGCGAATTTCTGCGCGTCGGCCAGCCGCAGGTAGTCACTCGCCCACGGACGATCGGTGAAATTCGAGTTCGGGAAGACGATCGGCGCCGAGCACTGGCGACGTTGCTCGGTGGGCTGATCGGGGCCCGTCTCGTCCGGTGGAACAGCGGCCGCGTCGATGACCGGTGGTTCGATGGCTGCGGCCGGCGGAGCCGTCAGCAGTACCAGTGCCAGCGTGCCCAGCAGCGCACCGATGCGTCGCACGGTCTGTTCACTCCCCTTTGCAATCCCCGGTTGCCGGATGTGCTGGCACATCCCGCAGCAAAGCGAAGGCCGCCGTTCGGCGACGCATCGTGTCACGTCAGCCTAGGTCGGCCTTCGTCAGAGCAAGTTTACGGGGGTGTAGGCGGGGTGCGTTCCGCTTTCTTGCGGCCGCCTCAGGCGTCGAGATCCTGGGTCACCAGATCGGCGATGGTGGCCAATACCTCGGCGTTCTCGGAGGTGACCGTCACCTGGGCGCCGTTGCCCGCACCCAGGGTCATGATCATCAGTGCCGAGCCGGCATCCACGGGTTCGCCACCGTCGAGCGACAGGGTCACCTCGGCCCCGGAGTTCACGACGGCCTCGGCGATGATCGCGGCGGGGCGGGCGTGCAGGCCGATGGCGGAGCCGACGGTGACGGTCTTCTCGGGCATGTGTGCTTCTCCTTCTTGTGGGTTACTTGCGGATGGGTATTGCGTTCAGGCGGCGACGGTTTGCCGGGGCTTGATGAACTGTTTGGCGGCGATCACCGCGACGGCCGCCGCGATGGTGCCGACCACCAGGGCGACCAGGAACCAGAGCAGGTTGCCGATCGCGAAGAACACGAAGATGCCGCCGTGCGGGGCACGCAGGGTGACGTCGAATGCCATGACCAACGCGCCGGTGATGGCACCGCCGAACATCATCGACGGGATGACCCGCAGCGGGTCGGCCGCCGCGAATGGGATGGCACCCTCGGAGATGAACGCGGCGCCCAGCAGCCAGGCCGCGCGGCCGTTCTCCTTCTCCGGCTCACTGAACAGGCCGGGCCGGACGGTGGTGGCCAGCGCCATGGCCAGCGGCGGGACCATACCGGCCGCCATCACGGTCGCCATCACCTCGAAGGAGGCCGTGGTCGCGGCAGCCAGGCCGGCGGTGGCGAAGGCATAGGCCGCCTTGTTGACCGGTCCGCCGAGGTCGAAGCACATCATCAGGCCCAGGATGATGCCGAGCAGGATGGCCGAGGTGCCGGTCAGACCGTTGAGCCAGTCGGTGAGGCCGGTGTTGACCCAGGCGAGGGGCCGTCCGATCAGGAAGAACATGATCAGACCGACCGTCAGCGAGGCGATCAGCGGGATGATCACGACCGGCATCAGACCGCGCAGCCAGCGGGGCACATCGATGCTGCTGATCCACAATGCGGTGAAACCGGCGATGACGCCACCGACGATGCCACCGATGAAGCCGCCGCCCACGAAGACCGCCAGCGCGCCCGCGGTGAAACCCGGTGCGATACCCGGACGGTCGGCAATGGCGAAGGAGATGTAGCCGGCCAGCGCCGGTACCAGGAATCCGAATGCCAGCCCACCCAGGGTGAACAGGATGGCGCCCAGGTACTGCATCAAGCCGCCGTCGGGCAGGTTGGTCAGCGAGTTGTTCAGGGCGATGTCGTTGGCGACATCGGAGATCTCGTAACCGCCGAAGAGGAACCCCAACGCGATCAGCAGACCACCGGCCGCGACGAACGGGATCATGTAGCTCACACCGGTGAGCAGGATCTGCCGGGTCCGGGTGCCCCAACCGACATTCGAGGAGCCCTCGGCCTCTTCGGCGGGACCGCTGCCCTCGACCCGGGCGGCGCGCGGATTATCTGCCGCAGCAACGGCTTCGGCGATCATGGTGTCGGGTTCGTTGATGGCCCGTTTCACACCAGAGGCGATCACCGGCTTACCGGCGAAGCGACCGCGGTCCTTGACGCCCACGTCGGTGGCGAAGATGACGGCGTCGGCGGCGGCGATGGTGGCCGCCGGCAGTGGGGTGCTGCCGGAGGACCCCTGTGTCTCCACGATCAGGTCGACATCGGCGCGCTCGGCGGCCAGCTTGAGCGCGTCGGCCGCCATGTAGGTGTGCGCAATTCCGGTGGGGCAGGCGGTGATCGCGACGAGGCTCTTCTTGCCCACCGGCGCGGCCGGTACCGGTGCCGGGGTCGCCGGCGTTGCAGGCGCCGGGTTGACCACCCCGTCGACCAGGCCGACCAGTTCACCGGCGGTGCCTGCGGCGCGCAGTTGCTCGACGAAGTCCTTGCGGACCAGGGCGCGGGCCAGGCTGGACAGCAGTTTGAGGTGATCGGAACCGCCGGCTTCCGGTGCGGAGATGAGGAATACCAGATCGGCGGGTCCGTCCGGGGCGCCGAAATCGACGGCCGGAGACAGTCGGGCGAAGCCGATGGTCGGGGTCTCGACGTAGGGGGAGCGGCAGTGTGGGATCGCGATACCGCCGGGCAGGCCGGTGGCCGACTGGGCCTCCCGCGCCATGGCGGCGGCGATCAGGCCGTCGGTGTCGGTGGTGCGTCCCGCGCCGGCGAGCAGGCCCGCGAGGCGACCGATGACGGTCTCCTTGTCGGTGCCGGCGTCGGCGTCGAGCAACACCAGATCGGTGGTGATGACCGGGGAGGTACTGGACATGGTGGAACTTTCTCCTGGGTTCAGTGGACGGCCGAGACAGCCCGTACCGGAACGGAATCTAGGTCGATCTGGTCGGGCCCGGGAAGTGCGGAGCCGGGGAGTGCGGCGGCCGCGCTGCCATAGGCGACGGCCATCCGCAGCCGGTCGGCCGGGTCGGCCCCGGCCTGTTCGGCCCGCACGTAGCCGGCCAGCGACGAATCGCCGGCTCCGACCGTGCTGCGCGGTGTGATGGGCGGTGAGGTGGCCAGCCAACTGCCGGACGGGTCGACCAGCACCGCACCGGCCGCACCCAGGGTGACCAGGATGGTGCGGGCGCCGCGGTCGACGAGCTGCCGTGCGGCGGCCACAACCGGGCCCGGGTCGCCCTGGGCAGCAGCATCTTCCAGCTCTGCACCGGAGGCTCCGGTGAGGCCGGCGAGCTCCTCGGCGTTGGGTTTGATGACGTCGGGGGCGGTGACGTCGAACGCGGCGGCCAGCGCCGACAGCGGTGCATCGGACGTGTCGACGGCGACCCGGCAGTGCAGTGCGGCCAGCTGCGCCACGATCTCGGCATACCAGCCGGCCGGTACCCCCGGTGGCAGCGAACCGGACAACACCACCCACGACGCGGTCCGGGCGGCGTCGACGACAGCGGCGGTCAGTGCCTGTAGCGCAGCAGCGTCGAGCTCGGCACCGGGTGCGTTGAGTTTCGTTGTGGTGCCGTCATTCTCGGTCACCGTCAGATTGGTCCGCACTGCGCTCGGCACGGGCACATTGGCGAACCGCACCTCGCTGGCGCGCAGTGCGGCCAGGATCGGATCGTCATCGGCGGCCGGCAGGACTGCGACCACCTCCAGACCGGCCATTCCGAGGGCACGCGCGACGTTGACTCCCTTGCCGCCGGGTTCGTCGGTGACCGACGTGATCCGGTGCACGGCCCCGCGGGTGAGGGTCCCGGGCAGGGCCAGTGTGCGGTCGATGCTGGGGTTGGGGGTGACCGTGACGATCATGCGGTGGCTCCTGCGCAGACGATTTCGATGCCGAGGCCGGTGAGCTCGGCGCGGATGTCGGGGTCGAGTTCGGTATCGGTGATGAGGACGTCGACGCTGGACAGCGGGGCGAAGCTGTGCAGGTCCTCGCGGCCCACCTTGGACGAATCCGAGGCCACCACAACGTAGTTGGCGCACCGCACCATCGCCCGCTTGATGGCGGCCTCCTCGGAGTCTGGAGTGGACAAGCCGTGTCGGGCGGTGATGCCGTTGGTCCCGATGAAGGCGATGTCGACACGCAGCTGGTCGAGGGTCTGCAGTGCCTGCTCGCCGACACACGCCTGGGTGAGGCCGCGCACCCGGCCACCCAGCAGTTGCAGAGACACCGACCGGACGGTGGACAGTCGGTTGGCCACCGGGATCGAGTTGGTCACCACGACGAGCTCGCGGTCGGTCGGGATGACCGCCGCGATGCGGCTGGTGGTGGTGCCCGCATCGAGAAGCACGCTGCCGCCGCCGACCGGGAAGAACTCGGTGGCCGCCGCGGCAATGGCGTCCTTGTGTGAGGCGCGGGTGGCCTCGCGCTCGTCGACATCCTGCTCGACCAGATGCAGCGCCCGGGCCGGGACCGCGCCACCGTGGACGCGACGCAGCAGGCCCGCCTTGTGCAGGACGGCCAGGTCCCGGCGGACGGTCTCGGTGGTGACGTCGTAGGCGGCGGCCAGTTCGGCGACCGAGGCACGTCCCTGCTGGATCACCAGAGCGGCGATCGCATGCTGACGTTCCTCGGCGTACATGGGTCTCCGTCCGCCGGCGCCGGCCTGTGCTGAAATGTTGATATGTGTGGTTTTACGCTTGGTTCTGTTGACTTGTCAATGCTTTCTTGTAATCTGAATCACATGAGCACTTCTCCAGTGACCGATTCGCAGGTTCTGACAGGCGTTCCGGTGGTGGCCGGAGTCGCCTATGCGCCGGTGATCCGGCCCGGCGCCCGGCCCACCGCCGCCGATGTGTCCGCCGCCGATGTGGCCGAGGCGGACCGGCCTGCCGAGGTCGACCGTCTGAAGGACGCCGCGGCCACCGTCGCGGGCCGGCTGCGTGACCGCGCCGCCCACGCCACCGGCGTCGCCTCCGAGGTGTTGGCGACGACGGCGGCCCTGGCCCAGGACCGGGCCTGGCTGCTCGACGCCGAGAAGCGCATCGGGGCGGGCGCTCCTGCCCATCACGCGGCGGGCGCCGCCATCGGCAAGATCGCCGATGCGTTGGCCAAGGCCGGTGACCTGATGGCCGAGCGGGTCACCGATCTGCGCGATGTGCGCGATCGGGTGCTTGCCCAGTTGGCCGGTCTGCCCGAACCGGGCGTACCGGTCCCGGATGTGCCCTCGGTGCTGTGCGCCGAAGACCTCGCACCCGCCGATACCGCCGGGCTGGATCCGACTCTGGTGGTCGCGCTGGCCACCACCCTGGGCGGGCCCACCAGCCATACCGCGATCATCGCCCGCCAGTTGGGCATTCCGTGTGTGGTGGCCGTCGACGGCCTCGACGCGGTACCCGTCGGTGTCGCGGTGATGGTCGACGGCGCGCGCGGCACCGTGACCGTCGCCCCGGACGCCGCCGAGGCGCAGCGCGCGGTGGAGACCTCGCGCGCCGAGGCGCAGCGGGTCGCCCAGTGGAAGGGTCCGGGTGCGACCGCCGACGGGCATGCGGTGGCGGTGCTCGCCAACGTCCAGGACGGTGCAGCGGCGCAGTCGGCGCGCCAGACCCCGGCCGAGGGCGTCGGGCTGTTCCGCACCGAATTGTGTTTCCTGAACCGCGATACCGAGCCCTCGGTCGACGAACAGGCCCGGATCTACGGTGAGGTGCTGACAGCCTTCGACGGCCACAAGGTCGTCATCCGCACCCTCGACGCCGGGTCGGACAAGCCGCTGAAGTTCGCCGGCCACCCCGACGAGGCCAACCCGGCGCTCGGGGTACGCGGCGTCCGCATCTCGTTCGGTAACCCCGGTTTGATGACCCGCCAGCTGGAGTCGATCGCCGCGGCCGCCGCCGCCACCGGCAACAGCCCGTGGGTGATGGCGCCGATGATCGCGACCCCGGATGAGGCGAAAACCTTTGCCGAGGAGGCGCGTTCGTTCGGGCTGACGCCGGGCGTGATGATCGAGATCCCGGCCGCCGCGCTACTGGCCGGGCACATCCTGGAGCATGTCGACTTCCTGTCGATCGGTACCAACGATCTGGCGCAGTACACGATGGCCGCCGATCGGATGTCGGCCGAACTGGCCACGCTGACCGATCCGTGGCAGCCCGGCGTCCTGGCGCTGGTCGATATGACGGCCCGTGCTGGAGCGGCCGCGGGCAAGCCCGTAGGCGTATGTGGTGAGGCCGCTGCCGATCCGCTGTTGGCATGTGTGTTGGTCGGTATGGGTATCAGCTCGCTGTCGGCCGCGGCGACCGCGGTCCCGGGGGTGGGAGCGGCGCTGGCCGGCGTGCCGTTGGAGCAGTGCCGCGCCGCCGCCCGGGCCGTGCTGGCGACATCGAGTGCCGCCGACGCACGGGCAGCGGCGTTCGCAGCACTGAGCTGAGACGGGCTCGCCGCGAGCGTGCGTGGGGTTACACGACTCGCGGCGAGCAGGACGGGGTTACGACCGGGTGGCTAGTACCAGGCCTTTCGGCCTCCCACCGGGCGTCCGACCGCGCCGAGGATCCACAGCACGACACCGACGACTGCCAGGATGCCGCCGATCGTGTAGAGGATCGACAGGCCGGTGAAGTAGCCGATGATCAACAAGATGACGCCGAGCACAATCATGGTGAGTTCCATCCGTCGTAGGGCAGAAGCACTGACGCACGGGGGAATTGCCATAAAGGTAAAATCCCAAACCTGCCTCAGGTGCCCTTTACGTTGAGCACCTGCCGCAGGGTGTGTTCGACCTCCACCAGGTCGGCGGCATCCAGCATCACTTGATCGATGTTCTTGTAGGCATCCGGGATCTCGTCGACCCACTGTGGCCCGTGCCGATATTCGATGCCCGTCATCCGGGCGGCCAGATCCTCGGCGGTGAACCGCCGGCGTGCCTCGGTACGCGAGAATCGTCGCCCGGCACCGTGTGGGGCCGAACACAGGCTGGCCGGATTTCCCTTGCCGCGCACGATGTAGGACCTTGTGCCCATGCTGCCGGGAATGATCCCGCGCACGTCCGTGTGCGCGTCGATGGCACCCTTGCGGGTCAGCCAGACCATCCGGCCGCCGTGTTCCTCGAGCTGGGTGTAATTGTGGTGGGTGTTCACCCGTTCCACCTCGATACCGGCCGCATCGTCGTCTTCACCCATCCAGTGAGCCAACGCCTGTCGGAACCGGTCCATCATCTCGGCGCGGTTGTACAACGCAAAACGCTGCGCCCACTTGAGATCTCGCAGGTACGCATCGAACTCCGGGGTGCCTGCCGTCAAGTAGGCCAGGTCCCGGTTGGGCAGCTCTACGCCGTCGGCGGCGCACAGTTTCTGCGCCGTCTTGATATGGCGCTGGGCGATCTTGTTGCCGACGCCACGTGATCCCGAGTGCAGGAACATCCACACCCGATCGGACTCGTCGAGGCACAGTTCGATGAAGTGGTTGCCGCCGCCGAGCGAGCCCAACTGCCGCGGCCAGTTCGGTGAGTGCGACAGGCCGACACCGGGATCGCCGACTCGACGGCCCGCCGCAGCACGCTCAGGTGGCCGCCGGCGATATCGGCGGCCGTGTACACCGTGCGTGCGGCGATCATGCCGCAGCCGATGTCGACCCCGACCGCGGCCGGGATGACGGCATCGACCGTCGGGATGACGGTGCCCACCGCCGAGCCCTTGCCGAAGTGGGCGTCCGGCATCAGCGCCACATGCGGGTGCACGAACGGCATCGCGGCGGTCTGCTCCGCCTGCGCGACGGTGTTGTCGTCGATCAGCGAGGCGAAGCTCAGCAGCTTGTCGCCGCTGGTCTTCTCGATGGTCATGTCTGGAATTGTCGCGACGCTGTCGAGCGGTTTACGTTTCGGAAGGCAGCGGAATGAATCGGACCGCGGTCCGGTTAAATGAGGCATGCCTGCCATCACAGCCGACACCCTGACCCTGACCCGCATCGCCGGGCCCCATCCCGCCGACACCGACCGGCCGGTCCGGTCCATCACCACCGGTCCTCGCGGATACGAGGGCGAGGGCTTCCCCGTCGTTCGTGCCTTCGCCGGCGTCAGCACCGCCGATCTGGACCCGTTCATCCACATGGACCAGATGGGCGAGATCGAATACCAGCCGGGCGAGCCGCGCGGTACCGACTGGCATCCGCATCGCGGCTTCGAGACGGTGACCTACATGCTGGATGGTCGCTTTGCACACCAGGATTCGCATGGTGGCGGCGGACTGATCACCGACGGTGCCACCCAGTGGATGACCGCCGGTGCGGGCATCCTGCACATCGAGACCCCGCCTGCCGAACTGGTCGAGAGCGGCGGCGTCTTCCACGGCGTGCAGCTGTGGGTGAACCTGCCCCGCAAGGACAAGTTCGCCGCGCCGCGGTACCAGTCCATCGAGGGCGGCGCGGTCGAACTGCTGTCCTCCGGGGACGGTGGCGCGCTGGTCCGGGTGATCGCCGGGGACGTCGACGGCCACTCCGGCCCCGGCGCAACGCACACGCCGATCACGTTGGCGCACACGACCATTGAACCCGGGGCCCGGCTGAATCTGCCGTGGGACCGGTCGTTCAACGCGCTCGTCTACGTGCTGTCCGGGCGCGGCGCGGTCGGACCGGTGGGACATCCGATCCAGCAGGGTCAACTCGCCGTCCTCGGCCCGGGCGACCGGATTGGCATCGCCGCCGACGCCGGACAGGACGGAAACCGCCCGGCGCTGGAGGTGCTGCTGCTCGGCGGTCGGCCGATCCGTGAACCGGTGGTCCAGTACGGACCGTTCGTGATGAACTCCAAGTCCGAGGTGCTGCAGGCGTTGGAGGACTTCAACGCCGGCCGATTCGGATCGCTGCCGCCCAACGCACTGATGCCGCATCGCGCCCGTTGATCGTTTGCTGAAACTGCACGATCACGTCGACTCGCAACGGTTCGGTGGTAGTCGGGGCGGTGACGTGTGGCACAATTTCACTGTGCCGCATATAGCCAGCAGGGGTCCGGGTCGTCCGCCGGCCGCCAAGGCCGCCGAGACCCGCGAACGGATCCTGCAGGCCGCGCGTGAGGTGTTCAGCGAATTGGGTTATGACGCAGCGACTTTCCAGGCGATCGCTGTCCGCTCCGACCTCACGCGGCCGGCCATCAACCACTACTTCTCGAACAAGCGCGTGCTGTACCGGGAGGTCGTCGAGCACACCAACTCGGTGGTGGTACAAGCCGGTATGGAGCGCGCCCGGTCGGAGACCACGCTGCTGCGACGGCTCTCGGCGTTCTTCTCGATCGCCGTCCAGGCGGACACGAAGGACCGTTCGGTGGCCGCGTTCCTGGTGACCTCCGTACTGGAGGCGCAACGGCATCCGGAACTCAGTCAGGACGAGCACGATTCGCTCATCGCATCGCGCACCTTCGTGCGGTGGGCGGTCGATCAGGCCATCGAAGCGGGTGAACTGACCACCGACACCGACGTCGACACCTTGGTGGAGATGCTGGTCGCGGTGATGTGGGGGATGGGGTTCTACGCCGGCTATGTCGGCACGCATGACCAGTTGGAGGCGGTCATCGCCCAGTTGGAACTGCTGCTGGCTAACAAGTTGTGGAAGCCCGCGTCGTAACTGGGACTCCGGCCGCGGTTCATCGGCGGATAGGTGAGCTAACTAGTCGGTAGCATGGCTGCATGAGCTCACTGCGTTCCCATGACGACACCTGGGACATCGCCACCAGCGTCGGTACCACCGCGGTCATGGTGGCCGCCGCCCGGGCCGCCGAGACCGCGGCCGCCGACCCGCTGATCTCCGATCCCTACGCCCGCATCCTGGTCGACGGTGCCGGCGGCGGTCCGTGGAGCGTCATGCTCGACGATGAGTTCGTCGCCCGCGCCACCGAGATCGACCCCGAGGCGGCACTGATCTTCACCCACATGGGCAACTACCAGGCGGTCCGCACCCGGTTCTTCGACGACTACTTCGCCGCGGCCACCGCGGCGGGGATCCGGCAGATGGTCATCCTGGCCTCCGGTCTGGACTCGCGTGCCTACCGGTTGGACTGGCCGGCCGACACCACGGTCTTCGAGATCGACCAGCCGAAGGTGCTCGAATACAAGCAGGCCGAACTGACCGAACACGGTGTGCAGCCGACCGCGATCCGCCGCGAGGTGGCCATCGACCTGCGGCAGGACTGGCCGGCGGCGCTGCGTGCGGCCGGTTTCGACGACACCGCGCCCACGGCCTGGCTCGCCGAAGGCCTGTTGATGTACCTGCCCGGTGACGCGCAGGACCGGTTGTTCGAGCAGATCACCGCGCTCAGCGCGCCCGGCAGCCGGATCGCCGCCGAGACCGCGCCGGTCCAGGCCGAGGAGCGGCGTGCCCAGATGAAGGAGCGTTTCGACGCCATCCGGGAGAAGTTCGGTCTCGACGACAGCATCGATGTCGGGGAACTGATGTACAACGACCCGGCGCGGGCCGATCTGGCCGACTGGCTGGCCGGTCACGGTTGGGACAGCACCGGCCTGAAATCCGCCGATGAGATGCGCAGACTCGACCGCTGGGCGCTGCCGGACAGCCCGGATGCGCCCGACGATGACGCCTTCTCGCAGTTCGTGACCGCCACCCGGCAGTAATTCGGGCCTTACGGCGCGACCAACCAACTGGTTAGGATCAAACTTCGTCTCCTCAGGAAGGACGATCCGATGACCACGCATGCCGATGCGCCCATGTCAGCCGCCGTCACCGACATCCCGGCGGTCGTCGCCGGTCTGCGCGCCACCTATGCCACCGGCCGCACCCGCGACCTCGAATGGCGCCGCCGGCAGCTGCGCGCGCTGGAGAGTCTGCTCGTCGACAACGAGGACGCCATTGCCGCGGCCCTGAAGTCCGATCTGGGCCGCCAACCCTTCGAGGCGTGGTTGGCCGATGTGGCCAGCACGGCGTCCGAGGCGGCCGACGCCGCCAAGAACGTCGGGAGGTGGGCCAAGCGCCGGTACCGGTTGCTCGAACTCGCGCAGTTGCCCGGCATGGGCTGGGTCGAGTACGAGCCCTTCGGCACCGTGCTGGTCATCGGTGCGTGGAACTTCCCGTTCGCCCTGACCCTCGGCCCGGCCGTGGGTGCGTTGGCCGCGGGCAACACGGTCCTGCTCAAGCCCTCCGAGCTGGCGCCGGCCTCGTCGGCGTTGATGGCCGAGCTCGTGCCCAAGTACCTGGATCCGGAGGCCGTTGCCGTCATCGAGGGTGACGGAGCGGTCAGTCAGCAGCTCATCGACCAGGGCTTCGACAAGATCTGCTTCACCGGTGGCACCGAGATAGGCCGCAAGGTGTATCAGGCCGCCGCCGCGCATCTGACCCCGGTGACCTTGGAGCTGGGAGGTAAGAGTCCGGTGATCGTGGCGGCCGACGCCGATATCGACGTCGCCGCCGAGCGCATCGCCTGGACCAAGCTGATCAACTCCGGTCAGACCTGCATCGCGCCGGACTATGTGCTCGCCGACACTTCGATCCGTGACGAGCTGGTGGCCAAGGTCAAGGCCGCGGTGCAGCGGTTCGAGGCGCAGGCCACCGGCGGCAAGCGGATCGTGAACCGCCGCCACTTCGATCGGCTGGCCTCCGCCGTCGCTGCCACCGAGGGCGAGGTCGTGATCGGCGGCGGCTCGGATCCGTCGGCACTGGAGCTGGATGCCACCGTCGTGCTCGACCCGTCGCTGACCGAACCGCTGATGACCGACGAGATCTTCGGCCCCGTCCTTCCCATCGTCACGGTCCAGAACCTCGACGAGGCAATCGAATTCGTCAACGCCCGGCCCAAGCCGCTGGCTGCCTACCTGTTCACCAAGGCCAAGGCTGTCCGCGAGCGGGTCATCCGGGAGGTGCCCTCCGGCGGCATGGTGGTCAACCACCTGATCTTCCACTTCGCCACCACCCGACTGCCGTTCGGCGGGGTCGGGCCGTCCGGTATCGGCGCTTACCACGGCCGCTACGGGTTCGAGGAGTTCAGCCACCGAAAGTCGGTGCTCACCAAGCCGACTCGGCCCGATCTGGGCAAGCTCATCTACCCGCCGTACACCGACAAGGCGTGGAAGCTGGCGCGCAAACTGTTCTGAGCGGGCGCTTGGACGGACCCGAGTGGCTGGCGCTGCGGCACCCGCCGTATACAGATGTGTAAGCACAGGCCGATGTTGACCTTAGGAGAGGAATCCCATGCCCGGAGTACAGGATCGTGTTGTCGTTGTCACCGGAGCCGGTGGCGGGCTCGGTCGTGAGTACGCCCTGACGCTGGCCCGCGAGGGTGCCAGCGTCGTGGTCAACGACCTCGGCGGTGCCCGCGACGGCACCGGCGCCGGGCACAACATGGCCGATCAGGTCGTCGACGAGATCAAGGCCGCCGGCGGCCGTGCAGTGGCGAACTACGACAGCGTCGCCGAGTCCGAGGGCGCCGAGAACATCATCAAGACCGCCATCGACGAGTTCGGCAAGGTCGACGGCGTGGTCAGCAACGCGGGCATCCTACGCGACGGCACCTTCCACAAGATGACCTACGAAGCCTGGGACGCCGTGCTCAAGGTGCACCTCTACGGCGGGTACAACGTCATCCGCGCGGCCTGGCCGCACTTCCGCGACCAGAGCTTCGGCCGGGTCGTGGTGGCCACCTCCACCAGCGGTCTGTTCGGCAACTTCGGCCAGGCCAACTACGGTGCCGCCAAGCTCGGCCTGGTCGGCCTGATCAACACGCTGGCCCAGGAGGGCGCCAAGTACAACATCAAGACCAACGCCGTGGCCCCCATCGCGGCGACCCGGATGACCCAGGACATCCTGCCCCCGGAGGTCTTCGAGAAGCTCACCCCCGAGTACGTCGCGCCGGTGGTGGCCTACCTGATGACCGAGGAACTGCCGGATACCGACTCGGTGTTCATCGTCGGCGGCGGCAAGGTGCAGCGCACCGCGCTGTTCCAGAACGACGGCATCACCTTCACCGACGTTCCCTCGGTCGACGACATCGCCGCCAAGTGGGGCGAGATCACCGATCTGTCGGCAGCCCAGCAGGCCAGCTTCAAGCTCGGATGAAAGCGCTTGTCGCCCAGACCCTGACGGGCCCGGCGGGCCTGGTCTACACCGATGTTAACGATATAGCCGAGCCTGCCGGTAATGCGGTCGTCGTCGACGTCGGTGCGGCCGGGGTGTGTTTCCCTGACCTGCTGCTGACCAAGGGTGAGTATCAGCTGCGGCTGGAGCCGCCGTTCATCCCCGGCCTGGAGGTGGCCGGCACCGTGCGGTCCGCGCCGGCCGACTCGGGTTTCGCTGTGGGTCAGCGGGTTTCCGGGTTCACCATGATCGGCGGCTACGCCGAACAGGTTGCGGTGGCGACGGATTCGCTGCTGCCCACGCCCGATGGCATCGACGACGGGTCGGCGGTGTGCCTCCTGGGCAACTACACCACCATGTATTTCGCCCTGCACCGGCGCGGTGCGCTGCGTGCCGGTGAGACGGTGCTGGTGCTCGGCTCGGCCGGCGGCATCGGGGTGGCCAGCATCCAGATCGCAAAGGCCCTCGGCGCCAAGGTGATTGCCATGGTGCATCGGCCTGACGCGATGGACTTCGTGTCCGGGCTCGGTGCCGATGTGGTGCTGCCGCTCGCCGACGGCTGGCGCCAAGCCGTGCAGGAGGCCACCGGTGGCCGCGGAGTCGACATGGTCGTGGACCCGGTCGGCGGCGATCCGTTCGACGACGCCATCCGGGTGCTGGCGCCCGAGGGTCGGCTGCTGGTCATCGGATTCGCCGCCGGCGGCATCCCCAGCGTCAAGGTCAACCGGTTGCTGCTGCGCAATGTCAGCGTCGTCGGCGTGGGTTGGGGTGAGTTCGCCCGGGTGACACCGGGTGCCGGTGCCGAGATGGCGGCGGGTCTGGCCGAATTGGTCGGGGCGGGCCTGCGTCCGCCGCCGCCGGTGCGCTACCCGCTCGCCGAGGGCGCCGCGGCGCTGCAGGCCCTGGCCGACGGCAAGATTCACGGAAAGCTCGTCCTGGAGCCGTAGTGGACGGCCCCCGCGCACTGGCCTTCGACGTGTTCGGCACGGTGGTGGACTGGCGGTCCAGCATCATCGCCGATCTGCAGTCCTTCGGCAACCGCTCTGGGCTGCAACGGGATTGGGTGTCGTTCGCCGATGCGTGGCGAGCCGGCTATGCCCCGGCCATGGATAGGGTCCGCCGCGGCGAGCTGCCCTGGACCCGCATTGACGATCTGCACCGCGAGATCCTGGTCGGTCTGCTCGGCGAGGTCCCGTGCGACGAGCGGGATATCGACGAGCTGAACCGGGCCTGGCACCGGCTGATGCCCTGGCCGGATTCGGTCGCCGGACTTCACCGGCTCAAACAGCGCTTCGTGATCACCACGCTGTCCAACGGCAACGTATCGCTACTGACGAACATGGCCAAGAATGCCGGATTGCCCTGGGATTGTGTCATCTCCGCCGAGCTGTTCGGCCACTACAAACCCGACCCGCAGGCCTATCTGGGCTGTGCGCGCCTGCTCGACGTCGCCCCGCATGAGCTGATGCTGGTGGCGACCCACCCCAGCGATCTGCGGGCCGCGCGGGTGTGTGGGCTGCGCACCGGGTATGTGGTGCGACCGCTGGAACACGGTCCGGGTCATCCGCTCCCGCACACCGATGACGGCGAGTTCGACGTCGTCGCGCAGGATTTCATCGACCTGGCCCGACAGCTGGGCGCATAGACCGTAGATTTGCATCGTGAGCACCTTGGGCATCGTCCTGGTCGCGCTGGCCATCGCGGTCGGGCTGGCCGGCATCATCGTGCCGATCCTGCCCGGCGGTCTCCTGGTCATCGCGGCGATCGGGGTATGGGCCTACGTCGAGGCGTCGACGACGTCGTGGGTGACGTTCGGCATCGCGGCGGCGCTGTTCGTGGCGGCCGAGTTGATCAAGTACACCTGGCCGGTGGCGCGGATGCGCCGTGCCGACGTGCGCACCTCGGTGCTGGTGATCGGGGCGATCGCCGGTGTCGTCGGCTTCTTTGTCATCCCTGTCATCGGACTGCTGATCGGATTCGTGGCGGGGGTGTTCGCCGCCGAACTGTCGCTGCGCCGCGATCCGACCCGGGCCTGGGTGTCGACGGTGCACGCGCTCAAGGGGGTCGCGCTGTCGGTCGGTGTGGAGTTGACCGGGGCGCTGCTGGCGACCGTCACATGGGTGATCGGGGTGCTGGTCAGTTAGTCAGCTGAGCCCGCAACCGCGCCCGTTCGTCGTCACGCACCCCGGACGCCTGGAGGAATCCAGTGGGCGAACCGTAGATCTCGTCGACCTTGCGCCAGGCGGCGTCGAGGTACTCCTCGCGGACACCCAGCACGGCATCGGTCAGTCGGGCCTCGGCGAAGGTCAGCACCTCCGGAGTCTCACCCGCCTTGGCCTTGACCGACTCCATGATGCTCATCCGTAGCGGGTCGATCGCGTCATTGCTGCGCAGGAAGTCCGTCACGATCGCCTCGCGGGACACCCCTACGGCCTCCAGCACCGTGGCCACCGTGAAGCCGGTCCGGTCCTTGCCCGCGAAGCAGTGCGCGATCACGGGCCGGCCGTCGGCCAGCAGCGAGATGACCTGACGCACCGCGACCTGAGCCCCGGTCAGCGCCGGGAACTCCTCGTACACCTCGGTCATGTACCGGCGGGCGGACTCGGTGACGTCCTCACCATCGGGCGATTCCGACATGACCCGCTGAAAGGTCGCCTCGTGCGGGGCATCCTGCGCGGAGTCGTCCTCGAAGTGGAATGGCAAGTGGTGCAATGCCACCCCGGCGGGCACCTGCCCGGGCCCGCGGCGCTCAAGCTCCCGCCGGGACCGCAGATCGGCGACATCGTTGATGCCGAGGCTGAGCAGCGCCGCGCCACCCTCATCGGTGAGACGGCTCAGTTCGCTGGACCTGAACAGCAGCCCGGGCCGGATGCCGGTGGATTCGGCGACATCACGAAAGTTCCAGGCTCCAGTCAGTTCCACGTTCTCTACTGTGTCACAGCCGCAGCGAAGGCCGATTTCTCCCTGCCCAGTTCGGCGCGGGCGATGGTGCGCATGTGCACCTCGTCGGGCCCGTCGAACAGGCGCATCGCGCGGTGCCAGCCGTAGAGCCGGGCCAGCGGGAAGTCATCTGACACCCCGGCCCCGCCGTGCACCTGGATGGCGCGGTCGATGACATCGCAGGCGATCTGCGGGGCGACGGACTTGATCTGGGAGACCAAGACGTGGGCGGCCTTGTTGCCCTCCTTGTCGATGGTCCAGGCGGCTTTCTCACACAGCAGCCGTGCCTGGTCGATCTGGTTGCGGGACTTGGCGATCTGCTCACGCACCACACCCTGCTCGGCCAACGGCTTACCGAACGCGATGCGGGTCTGCACCCGGTCGATCATCAACGCCAACGCGCGCTCGGCGGCGCCAAGGGCGCGCATGCAGTGATGGATCCGACCCGGGCCGAGGCGGGCCTGAGCGATCGCGAAGCCCGAGCCCTCCTCGTGTAGCAGGTTCTCCGCGGGCACCCGGACGTTGTCGAACACGATCTCGCAGTGCCCGTGCTGGTCCTGCCACCCGAACACCGGCAGCGAGCGCTGGATGTCCACGCCGAGGGTGTCGGCGGGCACCAGGATCATCGACTGCTGGGCATGACTGGCGGCGTCGGGATTGGTGCGGCCCATCACGATGAGCAGCTTGCAGCGCGGATCAGCCGCTCCGGTGATCCACCACTTACGGCCGTTGATGACGTAGTCGCCGCCGTCACGCAGCATGGTGGTCTCGATATTGCGGGCATCGCTGGAGGCCACCGCGGGCTCGGTCATCGCGAATGCGCTGCGGATCTCGCCGGCCAACAGCGGTTCGAGCCACTGCTTGCGCTGCGCCTCGGTGGCGAACAGATGCAGCGTTTCCATGTTCCCGGTGTCCGGGGCCGCGCAGTTGACCACCTCGGGGGCGATCTCCATGCTCCAGCCGGTCAGCTCGGCCAGGGAAGCGTAGTCCAGGTTGGTCAGACCGGATTCCGAGGGCAGGAACAGATTCCACAGTCCCGCGGCCTTCGCCTTGACCTTCAGCTCCTCGACCACCGGCGGCACCGTGTGATCCTTCGGGCCCTTCTCCTCGCGATAGGCGTGGTAGGTCTCCTCGGCCGGGAACACGTTCTGGACCATGAAGTCGGAGAGACGCTTGTGGTAATCAGCGGCTTTGGCCGACATCGCGAAGTCCATGGCCGCCACGATATGCCACTAGGTTAGATAAGTGGAAGCCCGGGCGGGTCGGGGACTATCACGACGGCCGGATGCGTCAGTATCAGTCATGAGCCAGCCACGTCCGCCGCTGCCACCGTTCACCCGCGAGACCGCCGCGGTCAAGGTGCAGGCCGCCGAGGACGCCTGGAACACCCGCGACCCGCACCGGGTGAGCTTGGCCTACACGCCCGGTTCGGTATGGCGTAACCGTGACCAGCATGTGGTCGGTCGCGATCAGATCGTCGAGTTCTTGACCGCCAAATGGGAGCGGGAGCAGGATTATGTGCTGCGCAAGGGGCTGTGGTCGTTCGCCGATGATCGGATCGCGGTGCGATTCCAATACGAGTGGCATGACGCCGCCGGGCAGTGGTTCCGCAGTTACGGCAACGAGCTGTGGGAGTTCGACGCGGACGGTCTGATGGCACGCCGTGAGGCGAGCATCAACGATGTCGCTATCGAGGAGGCGCAGCGGCGGTTCTTCGGCCCCCGGACCGAGGCCGATCGCGGCAGGGATTTCCCAGTGTGGTGAGCGCCAGGCCGCCGGCCAGTACCGCCAGTGCGATGACGAGACCGGCCACCGCCGTCCACCCCGCGGCGTCGAATGCGACCCCGCCGAACCAGCCGACGGCACTGGACCCGGCGTAGTAGAACAGGTTGTAGAGCGCGGACGACTGGGCCTTGTTGGGGCCGGCACTCGCCCCGACCCACCCGGAGGCGATGGCATGCGCGCCGAAGAAACCGGCCGTGGTGATCAGCAATCCGAGCAGCACCACCACGATCTGCGCGCTCGCGGTCAACACGGTGCCGATGATCATGGTGGTGATCGAGGCCAGCAGCACCGGTTTGCGGCCGAACCGGCCGGCCTCGGCACCGGCCCGCGCCGAAGCCCAGGTGCCGGCGAGATAAGCCAGAAAGACCAGGCTGACCGCGGTCTGCGGTAGGTCGAAGGGCGCGGCGGCCAACCGGAAGCCCAGGAAGTTGTAGATCGCCACGAAACCCCCCATCAGCAGGAAACCCTGGCTGTAGAGCACCACCTGACGGGGTGAACGCAGGTTCTCCAGCAGCCGCCGACCCAGGCCGCTGATCCGGGTGGGTCGGAACCCGCGGGCCGGTGGGGCCAGCTTGACGAAGGCGAAGGCGGACAGCCCGCACAGCACCGCGACGGTCACCACACCGACGCGCCAGCCGGCGAACTCGGCGACCGGGCCGGTGACCAGTCGACCCGTCAGACCGCCGATTGTGCTGCCCGCCACATAACTTCCCGCTGCGTATGCTGCGTGCCCGGCGTCGATCTCCTCAGACAGGTAGGCGATCGCGATGGCGGGAACACCGCCCAGCATCAGCCCCTCCAGGAGGCGTCCGGCCAACAACAGTTCCGATGACGGGGCCAAGGGAACCAGCAAGCCCAGAAACGTTGCGGCCGTGATGGATAACGTCATCGCCTGGACCCGGCCGATCCGGTCGGCCAGGGCTGCCCAGGGGATGACGCCGATCGCCAGGCCGACGGTGGCCGCGGACACCAGCAGTGCCGCGTGCGCGGCGCCGGTGCCCAGATCGTCGGCGATCATCGGCAACACGGCCTGCGGGGAATACAGCTGGGCGAATGTCGCGACACCGCCGAAGAACAACGCGGCCAGCAGGCGGCGGTAGTCGGTCGAGCCACGCGAATGTCCCTGCCAATCGGCGGGATTCAGGGGCGTGGTCACTCGGTCGAGATTATGACTACCCTAAAGATGTGTCCAATGCATGGAACTAGGTGAGCTCATGCAGATTCTGCATGATGAAATCGGCCAGCCGGGCAGCCGCCGGTGGCAGCTCACGATCTGGATGCCAGGTGAGACCGAGCTGACGTTTGGCGGTCGGCTCGCTCAGTGGAATGTAGGACACACCGGTGTCGGCCCGATCGGCATGCGGCACCGGCACCACGGCCACACCGAAACCTGCGGCCACCAGGCCCTCGACCGTGGGGATCTCCATGGCCTCGAAGACCACCGCAGGGTTGATGCCGGCCTCGACGCACAGCTCATCGGTCAATTGGCGCAGCCCGAAACCGGACCGCAGCCCGACGAACGGCTCGTCGCCCGCATCCGCGAGCCGAAGGCGGCTGCGGTGGGCGAAGCGATGATCGCGCGGAACCGCCAGGCAGAGGCGTTCGACGTAAAGCACCCGCCACGGGTAACCCGCGGGCCGGGGTGAGGTGATCGCGAGGTCCATGTGCCCGCTGGCGATGCGATCGAGGATGTCGACGGTCGCGCCCTGGAACAGTTCGAACTGCACTTGCGGAACCTCGGCCCGGAACCGGCGCAGCAGGTCGGGGACGAATCCGCCGGCTTGCGAGTGCAGGAAGGCCAGCCGCACGGTGCCGGTGTCCGGGTCGCGCAGTGCGGCGATCCGTTCGGTGGCCCTGGCGATCTCGTCGATGCTGCGCCGAGCGTGTTCGAGCAGGATGGCGCCGTAGCTGTTGAGCTGCAGACGGCGGTTGACGCGGTCGAACAGCGGTGCGCCGACGCGGGCTTCCAACCGGCTCAGGGCCCGCGACAGGGTCGGCTGAATGATGCCAAGCTCGGCTGCGGCGTCGGTGACGTGTTCTGTCTCGGCCAGGACGACGAACCAGTGCAGCTCGTCGAGGTCCATGCGCCGAGTCTAAGTGGGCTGCCGTGCCGAATCTGAGCTTGATGGCGACATTCAGCGCGTGGATTTCGCCATCAACTTCAGGCTGGTGGTTACTCGGTCAGTCCGCGTGCGATGACCAACTTTTGAATCTGGTTGGTGCCTTCGAATATCTGCGTGATCTTCGCCTCGCGCATGTACCGCTCGACCCGGAAGTCGCGGGTGTAGCCGGCGCCACCGAGTACCTGCACCGCATCGGTGGTGACCTTCATGGCGGCATCGGTGGCCACCAGCTTGGCCACCGATGCCTGGCTGGAATACGGCAGTCCCAGGTCGCGCCGGCGTGCGGCATCCAGATAGGTGGCCCGCGCGCTGACCACGGCGGCGGCCATATCGGCCAACACGAAACCGAGCCCCTGGTGGTCGATGATCTTGCGGCCGAATGTCGTTCGCTCATTTGCGTATCGCACCGCCTCGTCGAGTGCGGCCTGCGCGATACCCACCGCGACCGCGGCGATGCCGAGCCGGCCGGAATCCAGCGCCGAGAAGGCGATCGACAGGCCCTGTCCCTCAGCGCCGATCAGCCGGTCGGCGTCGATGCGGGCGTTGTCGTAGAACGCCGCGGTGGTCGGCACCGCATGCAGACCCATCTTCTCCTCGGGCTTACCGAAGCTCAACCCGTCCAGACCGCCGGGCACCAGGAAGCAACTGATTCCCTTTGACCCTTCACCGGTACGCGCGAAAAGCGTGTAGAAATCCGCGACCCCGCCGTGGGTGATCCAGGCCTTGGATCCGTTGAGCAGGTAGCCGTCCCCGTCACGGACCGCGGCGCAGCGCAGCGCCGCGGCATCGGATCCGGCTTGGGGCTCGGACAGGCTGTAGGCCCCGATCTGCTCGCCGGAGAGCATGTCGGGTAGCCAGCGTGCCTTCTGCTCGTCGGTGCCGAACGCCAACAGCGGGTGCGACGAGAGGCTGTGCACGCTGACCGCGACGGCGACCGCGGCCCAGCGGGCGGCGAGTTCCTCGAGCACCTGCAGGTACACCTCGAACGGCTGTCCGCCGCCACCCCATTCCTCGGACTGCGGCAGGCTCAGAAGCCCCGCCGCACCCAACTTCGCGAAGACGCCCTCGGGGTAGGTCTCGGTTTTCTCGTGCTGATCGACGATCGGATCGAGCACCTTGTCGGCGACGTCACGGGCCAGCGCGATGAGCTCACGAGACTCTTCGGTGGGCAGGAGGCGGTCGACGGCCATGACAATCGCCTTTCAAAGTAGTACTGGGGACTCATTCAGAGTACTAGAAAATAGTACTGTGGCGTCCTCTGGAGTACCATCAGGTCATGTCGCAACCGCCCGGCGAGGGTTTCGGGACGCGTCGGCGCACTCGGATCTTCGACGATCTACTGGCACTATTCCTGGCCGAGGGATTCAGCCACCTGACCCTCGACGAGATCGCCGGCCGGCTGCATTGTTCGAAATCGACGCTCTACACGCTGGCCACCAGCAAGGACGAACTGGTGCGCCGGGTGACGGTGCATTTCTTCAAGAACGCCACGGGCGAGGTCGAAGCGGCGCTGGCGCGCACCGAGTCCGCACCCGAGAGCGTCGCGGCGTATCTGGCCGCCGTCGGCGAGGCACTGGGGGTTGCGTCCGACGTCTTCATGGCGGACCTGAACGTGTTCGCGCCGGCGCGCGAGGTCTACGAGGCCAACACCCGCGCGGCGGCCTTGCGGGTGCGCCGGCTGATCGAGCAGGGTGTCGAGGACGGCGTCTTCCGCGACGTGCACGCCTCGTTCGCCGCCGATCTGATCGCCGCGATGATGGTGCGCATCCAACAGCGCGGTGTCCGCGAGGCGACGGGCCTGAGCGACGCGGCCGCCTACGGCGAGCTGGCCACCCTGCTGACCTTCGGGCTGCGGGCCTAATCGCGCGCCGACACGACCAGCGCCGCGACCACCAGCGTTATGCCGAGCACCTCGGTCAGCGTCGGCCGCTGCAGCAGGACCACCGCGCCGACAACCGCGGCGGTAACCGGCAGCAACGCCAACAGCAGCGCGAACCGGGCGCGCCCGATCCGGGTGAGCACCACCTGATCGAGGGCATAGGGCAGCGCGGTGGACAGGATGCCGACTCCGAGGCCGAGTAACCAGGTGTGCGCCGAGGCGAACACCGCCGGATCGGCGATCAGCTGTCCGGCCAGCAGTGGCGCGGCGAGGAGTCCGGCGGCCGCCGCCATGCCGACGGCCAGTGAGTCCAGGCCCGCGCCGGCGTCGGCGACCCGCTTACCCAGCAGGATGTACCCGGCCCACATCGCAGCGGCCAACAGGGCGAACCCGATACCGACCGGATCGATATCCGGCGCCACCCCGGCCAGCAGCACCACCCCGGCCGCGACCAGGGCCACCGCCAACAGGTCCCGTGCGCGTCGCGATCCCGCCGCCGCGACGGCGACCGGACCGAGGAACTCGATGGCCACGGCGGTACCGAGCGGTATCCGTGCGATCGACTCGAAGAACGCGACGTTCATCGCCACGGTGACCACGCCGAACGCGGCCGCCACCGCGATACCGCGTCGCGTCCATGTGACCCGCCACGGTCGCCGCCACAGCACCAGCACCAAACCAGCTACGGCACAACGCAACCAGGCCACCGAGGTGGGATCGGTCGTGTCGAACAGGAAGACGCCCAGCGCGGCACCCAGATACTGCGAGATCGCGCCGGCGATGAAGAACATCGGCACCGACCACATCGGAACGCTGGACCTCGCACGCACGCCGAGACCCTATGCGTAAAAACGACGAGGCGGTCGCCCCGGGTGACCCGGTGGCGACCGCCTCGGAGGTCCGGCAGGGTTATAGGGCGGCGTTGATGGCGTCGACGCGGTCTTTGGCGTCGCCGAACAGCATCTGGGTGTTCTCCCGGAAGAACAGCGGGTTCTGCACACCCGCGTAGCCCGAGGCCATAGAGCGCTTGAACACGATGACATTGTCTGCGTTCCACACCGTGAGCACCGGCATGCCGGCGATCGGTGAGCCCGGGTCTTCGGAGGCGGCCGGGTTGACGGTGTCGTTGGCGCCGATGACGAGCACGACGGTGGTGCCGTCGAAATCGTCGTTGATCTCGTCCATTTCGAGCACGATGTCGTATGGCACCTTGGCCTCGGCGAGCAGCACGTTCATGTGCCCGGGCAGCCGTCCGGCGACGGGGTGGATACCGAAGCGCACCTCGACGCCACGTTCGCGCAGTTTGCGGGTCAGGTCGGCGACCCCGTACTGGGCCTGGGCCACGGCCATGCCGTAGCCCGGGGTGATGATCACCGAGGAGGCCGAGCCGAGCAGTTCGGCCGCGGCGTCGGCGGTGATCTCGCGGTGCTCGCCGTAGTCGACGGAATCCTTGCCCGAGGCTGCTTCCATACCGAAACCGCCGGCGATGACGGAGATGAACGAGCGGTTCATCGCCTTGCACATGATGTAGGACAGGAACGCACCGGAGGAGCCGACCAAAGCTCCGGTGATGATCAGCAGGTCATTTCCGAGCAGGAAGCCCGACGCGGCCGCGGCCCAACCGGAGTAGCTGTTGAGCATCGACACCACCACCGGCATATCGCCACCGCCGATGGAGGCGACCAGATGCCAGCCCAGCAGCAGCGCCAGCACGGTGACCACGATCAGCAGCCACAGCGCCGGGGTGATGACGAACCATACGGTCAGCGCGATGAAGACGACCAGGGCACCGACGTTGAGGAAGTTCTTGCCGGGCAGCATCATCGGCGAACTCTTCATCCGCGCCGAGAGCTTGAGGTTGGCCACGATCGATCCGGTGAAGGTGACCGCGCCGATGAACACACCGATGAACACCTCGGCGGAGTGGATACCGAGCATGCCCTCGGCGGCCATCGCCAGGGTGTCCGCGCCGTCGGGGTGGGCCTCGATGTGCAGGTAGCCGTTCCAGCCGACAAGCACCGCGGCCAGACCGACGAAGCTGTGCAGCAACGCGATCAGTTCAGGCATGCCGGTCATCTCGACGACCTTGGCGCGCCACAGGCCGATCGCCGCACCGACGGCCATCGCGGCGACCAGCAGTCCCAGGCCCAGTGGTTCGATCTCGCGGCCGATGGCCAGCACCACGGTCGCGATCAGCGCGACCGCCATCCCGGCGATGCCGAAGGTGTTACCGGCGCGCGAGGTTTCGTGTTTGGACAGGCCGGCCAGCGCGAGGATGAACAGCAGCGCCGCGACCACATACGCAGCGGTCGCCGCGGTTTCCAGTGAAAGCATGAAGGGATCCGTTCTCAGGAAGTGGACCAGAAAAGGGGAGTCGGGTGCGTCAGCTGCGCGAGAACATCGCGAGCATGCGGCGGGTCACGGCGAAACCGCCGAAGACGTTGATGGAAGCCAACAGGATCGCCACGGTGGCCAGCACCGTGATCGCCAGATCGCCGGTGCCGATCTGCAGCAGCGCACCGACGACGATGATTCCCGAGATCGCGTTGGTCACCGACATCAGCGGCGTGTGCAACGCGTGGTGCACACCGCTGATCACGTAGTAGCCGATCACGATCGCCAGCGCGAACACCACCAGGTGCACCTGCAGTGCAGCCGGCGAGATCGCGATCAATGCGAACAGCGCGGCTGCGGCACCGAACGCGATGCCCAACCGGCGCTGGGTCGACATGGGTGGCTTGGGAGCCGGCTTCTCGACCGGGGCCGCCTTGGCGGCCGCGGGGGCGGCCGAGACCTGCACCGGCGGCGGCGGCCAGGTGGTCTCGCCGTCGCGCACCACCGTCACCGAACGCTGCACCACGTCATCCCAGTCGAGGGTGAGCTGGCCGTCCTTCTCGGGGGTGACCAGCTTGAGCAGGTTGACCAGATTGGTGCCATAGAGCTGGGACGCGGTGGCGGGCAGCCGACCGGCCAGATCGGTGTAGCCGATGATCGTCACACCGTTGTCGGTGAGGATCTCCTGGTCCTTCACGGTGCCCTCGACGTTGCCGCCGTTGGAGGCGGCCATGTCCACGATGACGCTGCCCGGCTTCATCGCGGCCACCATGTCGGCGGTGATGATGCGCGGTGCGGGCCGGCCCGGAATGAGCGCGGTGGTGATGATGATGTCGACGTCGCGGGCCAGCTCGGCGTACAACTCGGCTTCGCGGGCCTTGTAGTCGTCGCCCATTTCCTTGGCGTAGCCGGTGGCCGAGACCTCGCCGGCGTTCGGGTCGACCGAGACGTACTCCCCACCGAGCGACTTGACCTGGTCGGCGACCTCAGGGCGGGGGTCGGTGGCCTTGACGATCGCGCCCAGGGAACCGGCAGCGCCGATGGCGGCCAGCCCGGCGACTCCGGCGCCGACGACGAGGACCTTGGCCGGGGGCACCTTGCCCGCGGCGGTGACCTGGCCGGTGAAGAACCGGCCGAAGGCATGTGCGGCTTCGACGACGGCGCGGTAACCGGCGATGTTGGCCATCGAGGAGAGCACGTCCAGCGACTGGGCCCGCGAGATGCGCGGCACCGCGTCCATCGCCAGCACCGTGATGGGACGGGTCGACAGCTTCTCGACCAGTTCGGGCTTGAGTGCCGGGGAGATCAGTGAGACCAGCGTGGCGCCGTCCTTGATGGCGGCGATTTCGGTGTCATCAGGGGCGTTGACCTTGAGCACCACATCGGCACCCCAGGGGGAGCCGACCTCGGCGCCGGCCTCTACGTAGGCGGCGTCCGAAAAGCTGGAAGCTACGCCGGCGCCGGACTCGACGACAACGGAATAACCCAGTTTGATGATTTGCCCGACGGTCGCCGGCGTGGCCGCAACCCGCGTCTCACCCGCGTAAGTTTCGCGCGGAATCCCGATGATCATCGGAAGAGTCTCGCATCTGTCCTCGCACAATGCGCGTGCCCCTATGGCGGTGAGCGGTCTGCTTACCGCGCTCAACGTCGAGAAACGCACGAGATTCGGTTGAATCTCGTGCGCCAGGTCACATCTCGACGGGTGTCAATCAGGCGATGACCTGGTCGAAGTACAGCGGGCAGTAGGCCGACGACGCCTCGACGACGATGGTGGCGGCCTGGTGCGCGGACAGATCGCTGTTGCTCATGATCTCGACGCTGATGTCGGTTCCGTCGCGGCCGGCGGCCAGGTAGTCGCACACCAGCAGTGCGTCGTCGATGGCGTCGAAGTCGCTGGGGTAGGAGATGCCCTCGGCGTAGACGTTGGTGAGGTAGATGTCGTCGACGTTGGCGAGCGCCGGGGCGAGCGGAGCGACGGGAAAAGCTGATGCGGTCCCGGCGGTGGTCATGGCTGCCAGGCCCAGGGCGCCCGCGGCGACGGTGGCGGCGGCGAACTTGGCGGCGATCCTGGTGGTGTCGAACATTTCCTGCTCCCGAATGACTGTGGTCCGTTCTCGCTTCCTGCGAGCTGGGAACAGCATCGGGGGACGCGCTTGGCGGATTCTTGACGAACTCTTGAAGCCCGTTCACAACCAGTCGCGGCGCCGGAACATGATGTAAAGGATGGTCACCAGCACCACGATCAGGGCGGTACTGGTGAGGAATCCGACGGTGGTCTCGATACCCGGGTACCGCACGTTCTGCCCGTAGAAGCCGGTGATGGCGGTTGGCACCGCGATGATGGCCGCCCAACTGGTCAGCTTCTTCATCACGGTGTTCAGTCGGGCGTCCTGCAGCGAAAGGTTCGTCTCGAAAACCGTCGTCACCATGTCGCGCAACGATTCCGTCCACTCCGAGGCACGCAGCACGTGGTCGTAGAGATCGGCATAGAGCGGATCCAGTTCCGGCGAGGTTTTCGCGTCGAGGCGGCGGTGCTGGATGGCGCCGACCACCTCACGCATCGGCAGGACCACCCGGCGCAGCTCAACGAGTTCCTTACGCAAACGAAATGTTCTGCGCTGCAACCCCTTACGCGGACCTCGGTCATCGAACAGCTCGTCTTCGAGATCCTCGATTCCGTCATCGAGGGTCTGCACCGCGTCGAAGTGTCCGTCGACGACGACGTCGAGCAGGGCATGCACCAGAGCGCCGACCCCGTATTGCTGGCCGCCGAGTTCGTCGAAACGCTCCGAGACGGTACCGATGTCGAAATGTGTGCCGTTCTGCACGCTGCTCACCGATGGCAGGCGCACGGTGATCAGCCCGCGCGGTAACACGAATCCCGAGATGCGGTGCTTCACCAGCGTCGAGGCAAGGTCGTCCTCGACGGCGTCACCGAGGACGTCGACGGCGTACACGGCGAAGAAGGTGTGCGTGCGGTAGACCGTGGCCTTAGTGCGTTCCATCGGCGCGACGGCGTCCTCGACGGCCCAGATGTCGAGGTGCAGTTCGGCGGCGAGTGCGGCCAGTGCCTCGTGGTCGGGGTCGTAGATATCGGCCCATACCAGCTGATCCGCCGAGGCCAGACAGTCCGAGATCGCCTCGAAGGTGAACTGTTCATCGCACGGTTCGCCGCCCCGCCACAACCGGCCCTGCACTTTGGTCACCTCGCCATCAAACACCTGCCGGACCGGCTTTCAGGGAATGGACAGGAAAGCCCCACATAATCGGGCGCACACCCCGATAAAGGAGTGAGATGTCCGATATCGAAACCGTCGTGGTCATCATCGCGGCGCTGATTGCCGTGGCGGTGGTCGTGACCTTGATCGCCACCGCACCCAAGGGTCGGAACAGGCGCCGCTGACCCGACCCGGTCTCGGTTCCGCAGCGAACGCATATCGACATGGGATGACATATCCCGTTGGCGGTGTGGCGGTCCCACCATGGTCTCCATGTCCTCTTTGGAGTTGGTGATCGAACGCGGGCAGGCGCGTTGCCCCTACTGCGTGGCCACGGCCGAATACCGCTTCATCGAGCGGGAACGCAACCTCATCCGCTACGAGGTGCACTGCCACCGTTGCGACGGGCGCTACCGGGAAAAGCTCGGTGTCGCCGTGCCGAATCTGCCCGTGCCGGCCGAACCGTGGCTGCCCGCCGAGCAGGTGGCGGCCGTCCCGGTCGGCGAGCGGTTGCGCGCGGCCCTCGTTGCCGGCCGCGACCGGACCGTCGCACTGGCCGGGACTGCGGCCGTCGCGATCAAGGCGCTGGAGGCGCCGCCCTGGCTGACCGGTGTGCTTGCGCGCGCGCAACGCCCCTGAACACAACGCCCCTGAGTTTGGGCTCGGCGAGCGGTGGGAATGCCCGTAATTAGCGGGCGCGTCGATTAGGGCGGTGCCCATCACCCCAAGGAGCCGAGATGTCCGACAGCAATACCCTCTGGATCATCATCGCGGCGGTGGTCGCCGTCATCGCGGTGGTCGGCCTGGCGCTGCTCGCCCGCAACAAGCGTCTGCACAGCCAACGCGAGGAGGCGAACCGGCTGCGCACCGAACTCGATTCCGAACGTGAGCAGGTGGCCAAACGGCAGGCGCTGGCCGACGAGACCGATGCCCGGGCGCGGGCCGCTGCTGCCGAAGCGGAGGCCAAGGCCGCCGAGGCTCGCCGATTGGCCGACCGGGCGTCCTCGCATCAGGAGACCGTGGCGGCCCATCTCGATGATCTCGACGAGCGGCGCAAGCACATCGACCGCCTCGACCCGGACGTGAAGACCGGTAAGCGCGCCGATGCCGACCGCGCCGTCGACGATCTGCCCGACCGTCAGGTCATCGCCGAGGATCCGCGCCGCGCGCACCGCTGAGACCTGCGGTTTCGCGACCGCCACCCCGTATATCGGTACGCTCGGCGGGCATGACGGACGCTCCGCTGGACGGACTGCTGGCACGCGCGGGCGGCGTCCGCGGCCTCATCTATTCGGGTCTTCCGGTCAGCGTCTACGCGGTGACCGCGGCGGTTGCCGGACGGATCCCGGCGGTGACCGCCGCGGTGAGCATCGCCGCCCTCGTCCTGCTCTGGCAGCTGGTACGCCGGGAGTCGCTGCGCCCGGCGCTGTGGGGATTCGTCGGCGTCGCGGCCTGCGCCGGGTTGGCGTTGCTCACCGGTGAGGCCAAGGACTTCTATCTGCCCGGTATCTGGATCGCCTTCATCGTCGCGACCGTGCTGACCGCCTCGATCCTGATCCGGCGACCGCTGGTCGGAGTCGTGTGGGCCTGGGTCACCGGGCGCGACGGCTCGTGGCGCCGGACCCCGCGGGTGCGGTTGGCCTTCGATCTGGTCACCGCGGTGATGGCCACGGTGTCCTGGTCGCGGTTCCTGGTGCAGAACCACCTCTACGGCAGCGACCAGGACGAACTGCTCGCGGTGGCCCGGTTGGCCATGGGCTGGCCGCTGTTCCTGGTCACCTCGACAGCCCTGGTGCTGGCCATCAGATACGCGATCAAAGCACTGCCGCGTGCCGCCGCTTAAAACTCACCCCGATTCCAGACCTTCACCGAACACCCGCGTCCCGGTAGCAATACGCGGGTGAACAAGACGCGGTCCGCCGACCCCTGCTGTTGCTGCTGAACTCGTCCGTTCAGTCCCTTACCAGCAACAGAAAGTCGGCAACCGTGTCTGTCTTCGTCGATATCGTGCCCGACGAGCCGCCCGTCGAGTCGCCCCGCTCGGCCGCCCCTCGGCAACGGCTACGTGGCCTGGCCACCAAGGCCGGCCTGCCGCTGTTGTCGGTGCTGGTCTTCTTCGCCGTCTGGCAGGCCGTCGCCTCTGCCGGCATCTGGAACCAGACCTTCGTGCCGTACCCCAGCACCGTGTGGCGGGCCTTCATCGATGTCTCCACCACACATGACGGCGCCCGCGGCTACGCCGGTTACCTGCTCTACGAGCACCTGTACATGACGCTGCGCCGGGTGCTGGCCGGTGTTGTCATCGGTGTGCTGCTCGGTGTGCTGCTGGGCCTGGTGATGGGTTCGGTCGGCTGGCTGCGCAGCGTGCTCGAGCCGTGGCTGACCTTCCTGCGGGCGCTGCCGCCGCTGGCCTACTTCTTCCTGCTGGTCATCTGGCTGGGCATCGATGAGGCCCCGAAGATCACCCTGCTGGCCTTGGCTGCACTGCCGCCGGCGGCCGTCGCCACCACCGCCGCCGTCGTCGCCGCCCCGGTCGGGCTGCAGGAGGCGGCCCGCGCACTGGGCGCCACCCGCGCCCAGGTGATCCGCGATGTGGTGGTGCCCTCGGCGCTGCCGGAGACCTTCACCGGGATCCGGCTCGCGGTCGGTATGGCGTACTCGTCGGTGGTCGCCGCCGAACTGTTCAACGGCATCCCCGGTATCGGCGGATTGGTCAAGGACGCAAGTAATTACAACAACACCCCAGTCGTGCTGGTCGGGATCTTCGCCATCGGGTTCTCGGGTCTGGTCATCGACGGATTGCTGCGGGCGCTGGAACGGCGCGCCGTCCCCTGGAGAGGAAAAATATGAAGTTCAAGTCGCTATTGGTCGCTGCGGCAAGCGTTCTCGCGTTGGCCGGCTGCGCCGTGGACAACTCCTCCGGGACCGGTGCCGACGGTGACAAGCCCACCTTGCGCATCGGCTACCAGACCTTCCCGAGCGGGGATCTGATCGTCAAGAACAACAAGTGGCTCGAAGAGGCGCTGCCGGAGTTCAACATCAAGTGGATCAAATTCGACTCCGGCGCCGACGTGAACACCGCCTTCATCGCCAAGGAACTCGATTTCGGTGCGCTGGGCTCCAGTCCCGTGGCCCGCGGTCTGTCCGAACCGCTGAACATCCCGTACAAGGTGGCCTTCGTGCTCGATGTGGCCGGTGACAACGAGGCGCTGGTGGTTCGCAACGAGGCGAATGTCAGCGATATCGCGGGCCTGCGGGGCAAGCGCATCGCCACCCCGTTCGCGTCCACCGCGCACTACAGTCTGCTGGCCGCGCTGTCGCAGAATGGGTTGTCGCCCAGCGACGTTCAGCTGATCGATCTGCAGCCGCAGGCCATCCTGGCGGCCTGGGACCGCGGTGACATCGACGCCGCGTACACCTGGCTGCCCACCCTGGATCAGCTGCGCACGACCGGCAAGGATCTGATCACCAGCCGGCAGCTGGCCTCCGACGGCAAGCCCACCCTGGATCTCGGGGTCGTCTCCGATGAGTTCGCCCAGGCGCACCCCGACGTCGTCGACACCTGGCGCGAGCAGGAAGCCCGCGCGCTCGACGTCATCGCCGACGACCCGGCGGCCGCGGCCAAGGCCATCGCCGCCGAGATCGGGCTGCCCGAATCCGATGTCGAGGGTCAGCTCAAGCAGGGGGTGTACCTGACGCCGGCCGAGGTGGCCTCGGCCGAATGGCTGGGCGCCGAGGGTGCCCCGGGCAATATCGCCACCAACCTGCAGAGCGCCTCGCAGTTCCTGGCTGAGCAGAAGCAGATCCCGGCTGCGGCCGATCTCAAGACCTTCCAGGACGCCATCTATACGAAGGGGCTGCCCGGTGTCATCACGGGAAGCTGACCCGGCCGGCGGCCTGCGGATCGCCAACGTCGCGCACCGCTATGGCCGCGGCGCCGACGAGGTGACCGCGCTGGGCCCGGTCGACCTCGATGTGGAGCCCGGTGCCTTCCTGGTGCTCGTCGGGGCGTCGGGCTGCGGTAAGAGCACCCTGCTGCGGCTGATCGCCGGTTTCGAATCGCCCAGCGAGGGCCAGGTGCAGGTCGGTGGGGCGGCACCCACACCCGGGGTCACCTCGGGTGTGGTGTTCCAGCAGCCGCGGCTGTTCCCGTGGCGCAGTGTCGGCGGGAACGTCGACCTGGCGCTCAAGTACGCGAAGGTGCCCCGTGAGCGTCGCGCCGAACGTCGTGATCAGTTGTTGGAGCGGGTCGGGCTGGAGGGCACGGCGCACCGCAAGATCTGGGAGATCAGCGGCGGCCAGCAGCAGCGGGTGGCGATCGCCCGGGCACTGGCGGCCGAGACTCCGCTGTTCCTGCTCGACGAGCCGTTCGCGGCGCTGGATGCGCTGACCCGGGAACGACTGCAGGACGATGTCCGGCAGGTGAGCGCCGAGTCGGGCCGCACCACGGTGTTCGTCACGCACAGTGCGGACGAGGCGGCGTTCCTGGGATCCCGGATCGTGGTGCTGACCCGGCGGCCCGGCAAGATCGCGCTGGACCTGTCCTCACAGCTGCCGCGGACCGGGGTCGAGGCCGATGACCTGCGTCGTTCCCCGGAGTTCCTGGCGCTCAAGAACGAGGTGGGTGAGGCGGTGAAGGCCGCCGCGGCCTGATCGGTTGGCCCGCGATTGACCGCAAACGGTCATCGATCACGGCGTGTCGGTGTACAGACACGGTCGCTCGCGGAAAGGAAAAGGCACCCGCCGCGGCGGGTGCCTTTTTCGTGGAACGTCTAGACCGGCGGGTAGGCGGGCGGCGGGTAGACACCGCGCAGGCCCCAGGCCAGCCAGCTGAAGAAGAACTCGCCCTCGTCGCTGATGTCGTAATCGGGATTAGGATCCATTGTCGCCTCCGCAGCAAGCCTGTTTCGCTGAAGTCTAATCCCTGTGGGTGATCTCAGGACAGCGAAACCTTCCCATTGCCTAGACTGGCCAACCAGTTGATTGGTTCCCGGACGCCGTCCGGTCTGCAGATAGATAGTGAGTAAGCCATGTCCACCGATTCCGCCACCACCGGCGCGTCCAACGGATCGTCGCGGCGCAACGAGCTGCTGGCCGTCGCCGCCAAGCTGTTCGCCGCCCGCGGCTACCACGGCACCCGGATGGACGACGTGGCCGACGCCGTCGGCCTGAACAAGGCGACCGTCTACCACTACTACGCCAGCAAGTCGCTGATCCTTTGGGACATCTACAAGCGCACCGCGGACTTCACCGTCGACGCGCTGCACGACGATCCGACCGCCACCGCGCGCGAGACCATCTATCACTTCACCCGACGCCTGCTGACCGGCATCGCCAATGACCTGGAGGCCGCCGCCGTCTACTTCCAGGAGGGCCCCTACATCTCGGAGTGGTTCACCGAGGAGCAGGTCACCTACATCCGCAAGGCCGAGGCCACCGTGTACGAGCACGTCCGCGACGTCATCGACCGCGGCATCGCCAGCGGCGAGTTCTACGACTGCGATTCGCATGTGCTGGCCCTGGGTTATATCGGTATGACGCTGGGCGCCTACCGCTGGTTGCGTCCGCACGGCCGGCGCACCGCCCAGGAGATCGCCGTGGAGTTCAGCACCGCCCTGCTGCGCGGGCTGATCCGCGATGAGGTGGTGCGCACCGAGGAGCCGCTCGGGGGAGCGCAGAAGTGACCGATCTGTTCGCACTCGACGGCAAGGTCGCCGTGGTGACCGGCGGAGGCCGCGGTATCGGCGTGATGATCGCCCGCGGACTGCTGCAGGCCGGCGCCGCCAAGGTCTACCTGTCCGCGCGCGAGGACGCCGTCCACGCGCTGTTCAACAATGCCGGGGCCAATTGGGGGAACCTTTCGACACCTTCCCCGAATCCGGGTTCGACCGGGTTTTCGACGTCAACGTCAAGGGCGTCTTCCTGCTGACCGGCGCACTGGTGCCGCTGCTGACCGCCGGTGCCACCAACGACGACCCGGCTCGGGGCGTCAACACCGGGCAGTGTGGACGGTTTCCACATTCCCGAACGCGGCCGCAACAACTTCTCATATGCGGCCAGCAAGGCCGCCGTGCACGCGCTCACCCAGCACCTGGCCGGAGAGCTCGCCCCACGCATGCTGGTCGATGCCATTGCGCCGGTGCTGCTTCCGTCCCGGATGACGAATGGGCATGTGACGAATGGGCATGTGTGAACTGCGTCGCACCTGGGTAACTGGGTGTACATGTGTTCACTAAATCTTCGTGACCTCACGCGTTGGAGCGCGGCGCCGGCCCGCGATGTCGCCACGGCGTCGCAGGGTGCCGGGGCGAAGATCAACATGGTCCGCGGGCTCGCGGCACGTGCCACCACCCCACTGCTGCCCGACGACTATCTCAAGCTGCTCAACCCGCTTTGGACGGCTCGCGAGTTGCGCGGCGAGATCGTCGAGGTCCGCAGGGAGACCGAGGATTCCGCCACCGTCACCATCAAGCCGGGCTGGGGTTTCACCGCCGACTACCAACCCGGCCAGTACGTGGGTATCGGACTGCGGGTCAACGGCCGCTGGCATTGGCGGTCCTACTCGCTGACCTCGGTCCCCGAACGCGACGGCAAGCTCATCTCCATCACCGTGAAGGCCACACCCGAGGGCTTCCTGTCGACCCACCTGGTCAACGGTGTGGAACCCGGAACGATTGTTCGCCTCGCGGCGCCCAAGGGGGACTTCGGATTGCCCGACCCGCCGCCGGTCAAGATGCTGCTGGTCACCGCGGGCAGTGGCATCACCCCAGTGATGGCGATGCTGCGCTCGATCGAACTTCGCGGACACACCTCGGATGTCGTGCACATCCACTCCGCACCCACCCGCGAGAACGTCATCTTCTCCGACGAACTGCACGACCTGCAGGACCGCCGGGCCGGGTACCGATTGCACCTCCAGTTGACCGATCGGATGGGACACCTCGATGTCGCCGATATCGGCGAACACGTCGCCGACTGGCAGGAGCGACCGACCTGGGCCTGTGGTCCACCGGCCATGCTCGACGAGATCGAACGGGTGTGGACCGCGGCCGGAGTCCCCGAAAATCAGCTGCACATGGAACGTTTTGTCATCGCCCGCACCGACAAGGGCGGCGAGGGCGGCACCGTCAACTTCGCCGTCTCGGACAAGACCGTCGAGGTGGACGGCGCCACCTCACTGCTGGAGGCCGGCGAGCAGGTGGGAATCCAGATGCCGTTCGGTTGCCGGATGGGCATCTGCCAAACCTGCGTGCTGCCACTGGAATCCGGTCACGTCCGGGATTTCCGCTCCGGCGAGGAGCACGGCGAGGGCGACCGCATTCAGACCTGCATCTCGGCGGTGTCCGGGAACTGCACCATCAACGTCTAGGAGGAACAGCCATGGCCATCACCGACATCAGGGCATACGCCCATCTGGCACCCGCCGACGTCGAGGAACTGGAGCGTGAGCTCGACGCCATCCGCACCGACATCGAGGAATCACGCGGTGAGTCCGACGCCCGTTACATCCGCCGCGCCATCCAGTTGCAGCGGGTGCTGGCCGTCGGCGGACGCGCGGCATTGTTCTTCAGCCGCAACAAGATCGCGTGGGCGGCGGGCACCGGCATGCTTGCCGCGGCCAAGATCATCGAGAACATGGAACTCGGACACAACATCACCCACGGGCAGTGGGACTGGATGAATGATCCGGAGATCCACTCCACCGAATGGGAGTGGGACACCACGTCGCCGACCGTGCACTGGAAGAAGTCGCACAACTACATTCACCACAAGTACACCAACGTCGTCGGCCTCGACGACGATATCGGCTACGGCATCATGCGACTGACCCGCGACGAGCCGTGGAAACGCTGGATGATCGGTAACTCGCTGTACAACTTCCTGCTGGGCACCCTCTTCGAATGGGGTGTCGCCCTGCACGGCATCGAAACCACCAAGTGGCGCAAGGGTGAGAAGACGATCGGCGAGATGCGCAAAGATCTGCGCATCATCGGCAAGAAGGTCAGCAAGCAGGTCGGCAAGGACTACATCATCTTCCCGGCGCTGTCGGGGCGGAACTGGAAGCACACCCTCGGCGCGAACGCGGTCGCCAACCTGATCCGCAACTACTGGGCCTACATGGTGATCTTCTGCGGCCACTTCCCGGACGGCGCAGAGAAATTCACCCGCGAGGAGTTCGAGCGTGAGACCCACGGCGAATGGTATCTGCGCCAGATGTTGGGCTCGGCCAACTTCCACGCCGGGCCGGTGATGGCCTTCATGAGCGGCAACCTGTGTTACCAGATCGAACACCACCTGTTCCCGGATCTGCCGAGCAACCGCTACGCCGAGATCGGGGTGCGGGTCCGCGCGCTGTGCGACAAATACGATCTGCCCTACACCACGGGTTCCCTTGTCCGGCAGTACAGTCAGTCGTTCTGGACCATCGCCAAGCTGGCCCTGCCGGATCGTTTCCTGACCGCGACCTCCGATGACGCCCCCGAGACCAACTCGGAACTGAAATTCCGGATCCGCGATGGCCTGCGAGAAACCTTCGGTATCGATCCGCGCACCGGTAAGCGGCGCGGGCTGCGTACCGCCTTGCGTGAACTCAAGCAAGCGGCGTGACGAACCGGCCCCACGCCAACATCACGAACATGGCCAGGAACACGATGTCCCCGGCCATGTAGGTCCATTCGCTGCGACGAAATCGGGTGGTGGCGGCGCCGGCCATGAACAGCGCCAGACCGCAGGCCGCCGGCGCCACCAGCGGTGGTACCAGAAGCCCCGCCGCGCCGGTCAATTTGATCACCGCGATGGCCCGCAGGTGCCCGTCACCGAAATCGTCGACCCAGTGCTGGTTGGGTGCCAGCGACCGATACCGGGCGCGCGGCATCAGCAGCAGGCTAGCTCCCCCGGCCAGATACGCCGTCGCGGCGGCACCGGCGACGATCCACAGCGTCGTGTTCATGGCAGTCTCCATTTCGTGGTTACCTCTCGGTGTCTTGACTCGTCATCTCTGTGACGGGTGCGGACGAGGAGAGGTAACCGATGACCGCGACGACGTTCGAGCTGCAGCGACCGCGACTGCTCGCGCTGGCCCATCGGATCCTGGGATCACGCACCGATGCCGAGGACGCCGTGCAGGAGGCCTGGCTGCGACTCGACCGCCAGGACACCGACACGATCGACAACGTGGCCGGCTGGCTCACCACCGTGGTCGGCAGGATCTGCATCGACATGCTGCGGGCGCGGGCCGCCGGCCCACAGGTCACGCTGACCCCGGACCTGCCGGAGCTCATCGTCACCGCAGACCCCGACACCCCCGAGGATGCGGCCGTGCTGGCGGATTCCGTCGGACTCGCCCTGCTGGTGGTGCTCGGATCGCTGACACCCGATGAACGGCTGGCGTTTGTGCTGCACGACATGTTCGCGGTGCCGTTCGCCGAGATCGGCCAGATCCTGGACCGCAGCGCCGATGCCGCCAAGATGCTGGCCAGCCGGGCCCGCCGCCGAGTGCGCGATGTGCCGATATCCGACCGGCCGCGGCGCCACGAGCAACGCGCGGTCGTCGATGCCTTCCTGACCGCAGCCCGCGACGGAGACTTCGACGCCCTGCTGCGCGTCCTGGATCCCGACCTCACCTGGCAGCGTCTCACCGCCCGCGGGATGACCGTCGGCACCGGGGCCGGACCCGTCGTCGACGCGATCCGGCGCGGTCAGGGGGCCCGGGTCACCGCCCAGCGGGTGGTGGTCAACGGCGAACCGGGAATCCTGGCCTGGGGCCCCACCGGCCGCCCGCTGTCGCTGATGGCCTGCACCGTCGACCACGGCCGGCTGGTCGGCATCCTGTCGATCGTCGACCCCACGCTGCTGGCTGGGGTCACACTGCCCGAGCCCCCGCCCGCCGACGTCTAGCCTGGCGTCATGAAGTCGACCATCCTGTCCCGGCGCGACCTGGATTTCCTGCTCTACGAATGGCTCAAGGTCGAAGAGCTGACCGCGCAGCCCCGGTTCGCCGAACACTCGCGGGAGACCTTCGACGGTGTGCTCGACCTGTGTGAACAGTTGGCGGAACGATACTTCGCCCCGCACAACAAGCTCAGCGATGCGCACGAACCGACCTTCGACGGCACCACCGTCACCGTGATCCCCGAGGTGAAGACCGCGATCGAGGCCTTCGCCAAGGCGGACCTGATGGGCATGAGCTTCGACGCCGAGCTCGGTGGTGCGCAGCTGCCGGTCACCGTCGCGCAGGCCGGGTTCGCCTGGATCTCGGCGGCCAACATCAGCACCTCCGGCTACCTGATGCTGACGATTGCCAACGCGAATCTCATTGCCGAGTTCGGTGATTCGGATCAGATCGAGGCGTACGTCAAACCGATGCTCGCGGGCCGATTCACCGGCACCATGGCGTTGTCGGAGACCCAGGCCGGTTCGTCGCTGGCCGACATCACCACCCGGGCCGAACCGCAGCCCGACGGCAATTACCGGGTGACCGGCACCAAGATGTGGATCTCCGGTGCCGAGCACGAACTCTCGGAGAACATCGTCAACCTGGTGCTGGCCAAGATCCCCGGCGGCCCGGCCGGGACCAAGGGCATCTCCTTGTTCATCGTGCCCAAGTTCACCGATGACGGTGTGCGCAACAAGGTCGCGATATCCGGCCTCAATCACAAGATGGGCCAGCGCGGTATCACCAACACGGTGCTCAACTTCGACGGTGCCACCGGCTACCTGGTCGGCGAACCGCACCGCGGGTTGACCTATATGTTCCGCATGATGAACGAGGCCCGCCTCGGGGTCGGCATGGGTGCGGTGGCACTGGGATACACCGGCTACCTGAAATCCCTGGACTATGCCCGCGAACGGCCGCAGGGCCGCCTCGTCAAAGACCCCACCACCCCGCAGGTGCCGATCATCGAGCATGCCGATGTGAAGCGGATGCTGTTGGCGCAGAAGTCCTATGTGGAAGGTGCGCTGGGGCTGGCGTTGTACTGTGCCCGGCTGACCGATCTGGGTGAGCATACGCTGCTGGACATCCTGACGCCGATCGCCAAGAGCTGGCCGTCGCAGTGGTGTCTGGAGGCCAACAACCTGGCCATCCAGGTGCTCGGCGGTTACGGCTACACCCGCGAGTACGACGTCGAGCAGCATTACCGGGACAACCGGCTCAACCCGATCCACGAGGGCACCCACGGCATTCAGAGCATGGACCTGCTCGGCCGCAAGGTCACCCAGAACGGTGGTGCCAGTCTGGCGGCCCTCACCGAGCGCATCGCGGCGACGGTGGCGGCCGCGGGTGACGGTGAGGCAGCTGTGCTGGCAGCGCAGCTCGACGCGTCCTGGCAACGTCTGCTCGAGGTGACTGGGGGTATGTTCGCCGGAGGGGACATCGCCGCCGCGATGGCCAACAGCGCCATCTATCTGGAGTGCTTCGGGCATATCGTGATCGCGTGGATCTGGCTGGAACAGTATCTGGCGACCTTTGCTGAATCGGGAGATTTCTACGAAGGTAAGCGGCAGGCCGCAGTGTTCTTCTTCCGTTATGAGTTGCCGAAAACGGCCGCGCAGCTGGATTTGCTGGACGGTCTGGATCGCACCACTCTCGACATGCAGAACAGCTGGTTTTGACATCCGTCAACAGTTAGTGCGATAGCTGGGAGGGGCGTACCATCCTGACGCAACCGTCAGAAACCGCTCTTTGATCCCTCAGGAAGTAGCTCCATGGCGATCGTAGCCACTCGTCTTCGTCCTCGTGTCGCGGTACTCGCGGCCACTGCGGCGCTCATCGCCACCGCCTGCGGCGGTGCACCGGCGCAATCCGCCACCGATACCGATACCGGCGGATGGCCGGCGGGCAACGTCGAGATGTTGGTCGGTTACGCCGCCGGTGGCTCCAGCGATGTGATCAGCCGGGCGGTGGCCCGCGGCCTCGGTGCCGTGTTGGACGCGCCGTTCCGGATCACCAACCGGGAAGGCGGCAATGGCGCGGTCGCCGCGGCCGAGCTCGCCGCCGCCCCGCCCGACGGCTCGCAGATCGCCATCCAGAACGCCTCGCTGTACGTCATCACCCCGCTGGCGGTGAACGCCGAGGACGCCCTGGACATCGCGGACTTCGATGTGGTGCACGGCATCTCGAGCGAGAACTATGTGCTGGTCGCCAACCCCGCCACCGACTTCCGGGCCATCGGGGACATGCGCGCGGCCAACCGGACGATCCGCTACGGCACCGCCGGAGTCGGCACCGGCGCACAGCTGTCGGCCGGACTGCTGATGAAGGGTGTCGGCGTGTCCTCGGAGGCGGTGCCCTACGACAGTGGCGCGCCGAACCTGGCCGCCGTGCTGGCCAACGAGGTGGACGTCGCCGTCATCCACGTCGGTGAGGCGATCGAGAACATTCGATCCGGAAAGCTGTTGCCGCTGGCGGTGTTCAGCCCCGAACGCATCAGCGTCCTGCCCGAGGTGCCGACGGCGCGCGAACACGGAATCGATGTCGTCGTCAGCCAGTACCGCTTCATGACCGTGCCGAAGGGCACACCGGCGCTGGTGACCGACAAACTCGCCGAGGGGATGAAGGCGACATTCGCCACCGAGGCGTACAAGAAGTTCAACGAGCAGAACAGCCTCACCCCGATGGAGGTCTCCGGCCAGCAGGTCGTGGCCATGCTCGCGGCGGACAAGCAGCGCTACGCCGAGATGGTCGCCACCGGCGGCATCGACCTGCACGACATCGGCTGAGGGGCCTAGTCGAATCGGATGATCTGCCGCACGGCATGACCGTCGGCCAGGGCGTCCATGCCGGCATTGATCTCGTCGAGCGTGATGGTCGAGGACACCAGGCGCTCCACCGGTAACCGGCCGGCCCGCCACAGATCCACGAAGGCCGGGATGTCGCGGGACGGCACCGCCGAACCCAGATAGCTGCCGATCAGTGAACGGCCCTCGGCCACCAACCCCAACGGCGACACCGAGATCCGGGCATCCGGCGCGGGGAGCCCGACGGTGATGGTGCGCCCACCCGGCGCCGTCAACCCGATCGCGGTCTCCAGTGCTGCCGGGTGCCCGACGGCCTCGATCACGATCTCGGCCTTGAAGTCCGCCTGCTCGGGTGTCACCGCCTCATGGGCGCCCAGCGACCGGGCCAGCGCCAGCTTGTCCGGCATCCGGTCGACGGCGATGACGCGGACACCGTCATAGGCCAGCGCGGTCAGCACCGCGGCCATCCCGACACCGCCGACCCCCACCACCGCGACGGTCTGCCCGGGCTTGGGCCGGCCGGCATTACGCACGGCACCGCCACCGGTCAGTACCGCACACCCGAGCAGCGAGGCGACCACCGCGGGAACGTCGGCGTCCACCGGCACCACCGAACGCCGGTCCACCACGGCGTGGCTCGCGAAACCGGAGACCCCGAGGTGGTGCAGGACCTGCTCATCGTGAAAGCCACCGAGACGCACGGCGCCACTGAGCAGGGTGCCCGCGCCGTTGGCGGCGCTACCAGGAATGCACGGCGCCAGACCGTCGGTAGCGCAGGCCGGACACTCTCCGCAGCGCGGCAGGAACGTCATGACCACCCGCTGACCGACGGTCAGATCCGAACTGCCGCCGACCTTCTCGACGATGCCCGCCGCCTCGTGGCCGAGCAGCATCGGCACCGGCCGCACCCGGTTGCCGTCGACCACCGACAGGTCCGAGTGACACAGGCCTGCGGCCTCGATACGCACCAGCAGCTCGCCGTCGCCGGGATCGGCGAGGTCGACCTCGGTGACGACCAGCGGACGGGAGGTCGCGTACGGGCGGGCCGCGCCGATGGTCTCCAGGACCGCACCACGGATCAACATGACTCCAGCCTGACATGCTTGCCGCCATGGAACTGTCGACCGCGGATTTCCCGCTGCATTGGCCGGTGCAGACCCGGTGGACCGACAACGACATGTTCGGCCACCTCAACAACGCGGTGTACTACCAACTGTTCGACACCGCGATCAACGCGTGGATCGGCGCCGGAACCCGGGTCGACGCGATGGCCGCACCGTGGCTGGGTGTGGTGGCCGAATCGAGCTGCCGGTACTTCGCCGAACTGAAGTTTCCTGCCGATCTGGTGGTCGGTCTGGCGGTGACCCGGCTGGGCAACTCGAGTGTCACCTACCGCACCGGGTTGTGGGCCGACGGCGGCCCGCTCGCCGCGGTCGGTTCGTGGGTGCACGTCTACGTCGACCGCGAGTCGCGTACGCCGGCGCCGATCCCGGAGGCACTACGGGCCCTGATGGCGGGCATCGTCGTCGACTGACACCGCACCGAATAAACTCGCCGGATGCCGATCGTCAGCAAGACCGTCGAGGTGTCCGCCCCCGCCGCCGCCATCATGGCGATCGTCGCGGACTTCGAGGCCTACCCGCAGTGGAACGAAGAGGTCACCGGCGCGTGGATCCTGGCCCGCTACGACGACGGACGGCCCAGTCAGCTGCGGCTGGACACCAGCATCCAGGGCATGGACGGCAGCTTCATCGAGGCGGTGTACTACCCCGCGGAGTTCCAGATCCAGACCGTCATGCAGCAGGGCACGCTGTTCTCCAAGCGCGAGCAGCTGTTCGCCATCGTCGACATGGGCCCGGTCAGCCTGCTGACCGTCGACATGGATGTCGAGGTGTCGATGCCGGGTGTGCCGTCGATGATGGTCAAGAAGGTCGCGGGGGACGCGTTGGAGCACCTTGCCGGCAATCTGAAGAAGCGGGCCGAGGAACTCGGCGCCTGACGCCGAGATCGACGTTTCGGCGCGATTCACTCGCACTTTCCGGCCCGTTTGTTCGTTTGGGCGGGTTGGGGGTCTAGGTCCACAGCCCCAGGTCGTCGAGCAGGCTGGTCAGCCGTCGCGCGCCGTCGTCGAACTGGCTGCGGGTCAGCGCCACCACCTCCGCGACGTTGCGTTCGCGCAGCGCGCCGACGAGCCGTCGGTGATTGGCCACCGCCTCCACCCCCCACTGCGGGTCCGAGGCGTAGATGTGCGGCGGTAGATAGCGCGCCGCGTTCAGCAGGAACCAGGCCAGCTTGATCCGGTTGGTGATGCGGTTGAACGCCCGGTGAAAGCGGAACTCTGCCAGCGCGATCGACTCCACGTCGCCGACCTGCACCGCGTCGGCCAGCATGTCGGTCAACCGGTCCAGCTCGTCGATATCGGCGTCGGTGACCCGCTGTGCGGCCGTGGCGGCCAGTTCGGCGGCGATGGTGCCCTGCAACCAGAAGATATCGGCGATGTCATCGCGGGTGAACGGTGACACCACATGCCCGCGATTGGGCTCCAGCTGCACCATGCCCTCGCCGCGCAGCGTGCGCAGCGCCTCGCGCACCGGGGTGATGCTGACCCCGAGCTGGGCGGCCGTCTCGTCGAGCCGGACGAAGGCGCCGGGCCGCAGCGTCCCGGACATGATCGCCACGCGCAGGTAGCCGGCCACCTCATCGGAGAGTTGCTCACGGCGGCGGGCCGGCCCCAGTTTGGCGGGTGCGTTCATGCGGGCGGGCGACATCCTTACTGGGCGGGGTTGTTCACGAGGGCGCTGTCGTCATAGTGTGACCCCGACGACACACGATTTGATCAAATATAAACCCTGATCGGTTTCGAACACCAAGCAAACGTGCCGGCACCCCTCGATCGAAAGAGTCTCGCCTTGACCGTCCAGACCGCCCCGTCCCGCACCGAACAGCCCTACCTGGCCCGGCAGCAGAACTGGACGAATCAACTGTCCCGGCACGCCCTGATGCAACCGGGCAAGACCGCGCTGCGTTTCCTCGGCCAGACCACCACCTGGGCCGAGCTCGATGCGCGGGTCGACGCGCTGGCCGGCGCCCTGCAGCGACGCGGTGTCGAGGCGGGGGACCGCGTCCTGATCCTGATGCTCAACCGTCCCGAGTTCATCGAGTCCTTCCTGGCGGCCAACCGGCTCGGGGCGATCGCGGTCCCGGTGAACTTCCGGATGACCCCACCCGAGATCGCCTTCCTGGTCAGCGACTGCGCGGCCCGCGTGGTCGTCACCGAGGCCGTGCTGGCGCCGGTGGCCACCGCGGCGCGCGACCTGGACCGGGCGAGCGAAGCGACGGGAAATGGAACCGCCACGCTGACCACCGTGATCGTCGCCGGCGGCGGCACCGAGGACGGGGTGCTGGGCTACGACGACCTGCTCGCCGAGCAGAACCCGACGCCGGCCCCGGTCGACATCCCCAACGACTCGCCCGCGCTGATCATGTACACCTCGGGCACCACCGGTCGGCCCAAGGGCGCGGTGCTCACCCACACCAACATCAGTGGGCAGGCGCAGACCTTCCTGTTCACCAACGGCGCCGACCTCAACCACGATGTCGGCTTCATCGGTGTCCCGCTGTTCCACATCGCGGGGATCGGCAACATGATCCCGGGGCTGCTGCTGGGCCGGCCGACCGTTGTCTACCCGCTCGGCGCCTTCGAACCGGGTGCGCTGCTCGACGTGTTGGAGGCCGAGTCGGTCACCGGCATCTTCCTGGTCCCCGCGCAGTGGCAGGCCGTCTGCGCCGCCCAGAAAGCCCAGCCGCGCAAGTTGGTGCTGCGCGTCTTGTCCTGGGGGGCGGCGCCGGCATCGGACACGTTGCTGAAGGACATGGCGCAGACCTTCCCGGGCGCCAACATCCTGGCCGCGTTCGGGCAGACCGAGATGTCGCCGGTCACCTGTATGTTGTTGGGCGAGGACGCAATTCGCAAGCTCGGCTCGGTCGGCAAGGTCATCCCGACGGTATCGGCGCGGATCGTCGACGAGGATATGAACGATGTCCCGATCGGCGACGTCGGCGAGATCGTGTACCGCGCGCCGACGCTGATGTCGGGCTACTGGAACAACCCGAAAGCCACCGCCGAATCGTTTGCCGGTGGCTGGTTCCACTCCGGCGATCTGGTGCGCCAGGACGACGAGGGTTACATCTGGGTCGTCGACCGTAAGAAGGACATGATCATCTCCGGCGGCGAGAACATCTACTGCGCCGAGGTGGAGAACGTTCTGGCTGCTCACCCGTCCATTGCCGAGGTCGCGGTGATCGGGCGCCCGCACGAGAAATGGGGCGAGGTGCCCGTCGCGGTCGTCGCCCTCGCGGCGGCCGGGTTGACGCTGGCCGAACTCGACGAGTTCCTCACCGAACGGTTGGCTCGGTACAAGCACCCGAAGGCGCTCGAAGTGGTCGACGCGCTGCCCCGGAACCCCTCTGGCAAAGTGCTCAAGACCGAGCTTCGAAGCATCTTCGGCGCCTGAGCGAACATTGACGCGGGCGAAAGTTTAACTGGGGCAACGGTTTCTTTCACAGATCCCGACGTGCCGCCGCCCGGACCGGATTTGCTGACAGTTGCGATATGAATAAATCAGATGCCACACCCCGCTGGTCACGGATCGGGTACAGTCCTGTGGTCCGAGTTACTACCCACCGGTAGGTAGGGCAGGATCACACGCAACGGAGACGGGGCTCCGGACCAGAAGAGGAGGGGGCGTGCGACAGCTGAGTCTGCTGCGCGAGGAACTCGTCTCGGAGGTGCGCCTGTGACTGCGGGCAACGGTCTGGTCGACTACGTCAAGGACCAACTGGACAAACCGCTGACAATGGTCGGCGGTTTCTTCAAGATGTGTGTCCTGACCGGAAAGGCACTGCTCACGCGGCCGTTCCAGTGGAAGGAATTCATCCTTCAGAGTTGGTTCCTGATCCGGGTGGCGTTCCTGCCCACGCTCGCCGTCTCCATTCCGCTGACCGTGCTCATCATCTTCACCCTCAACATCCTGCTCGCCGAGTTCGGCGCCGCCGACGTCTCCGGGGCGGGCGCGGCGCTCGGCGCGGTCACCCAGCTCGGCCCGCTGGTGACGGTGCTCGTGGTCGCCGGTGCGGGTTCGACCGCCATCTGCGCCGACCTGGGCGCACGCACCGTCCGCGAAGAGATCGACGCCATGGAAGTGCTCGGCATCGATCCCATCGAGCGACTGGTGGCGCCGCGCGTCGTCGCGGCCACGTTCGTCGCCTTCCTGCTCAATGGTGCGGTGATCACCATCGGTCTGGTCGGCGGCTACTTCTTCGGCGTCTACATCCAGAACGTCAACGCCGGCGCCTACGTGTCGACGCTGACACTGCTCACCGGTTTCCCCGAGGTCATGATCTCGGTCATCAAGGCCACCCTGTTCGGCCTCATCGCCGGGCTGGTCGGCTGCTACCGCGGACTCACCGTCGCCGGTGGTTCCAAGGGTGTGGGCACCGCGGTCAACGAGACGCTGGTGCTCTGCGTCGTCGCGCTGTTCGCCGTGAACGTGGTGCTGACCACCATCGGTGTCCGCTTCGGAACGGGAGGCTGAGATCAGTACAGCTGCAGTTCTGCGGACCCGGTTCCCGCGGGCCTTCGACCGCACCCGCGGTTATGCGGGCGCGCCGGGCCGGTTCCTGGACAGCATCGGCCACGTCGCCTGGTTCGTCGTGCAGGCCGTCGGGCATCTGCCGCACGCCTTCCGGTACTACCGCCGCGAATCGCTGCGGCTGGTCGCCGAGATCGGCATGGGCACCGGCGCGATGGCCGTCATCGGCGGCACCGTGGCGATCATCGGTTTCGTCACGCTGTCGGCCGGCTCGCTGATCGCCATCCAGGGTTTCGCCTCGCTGGGCAACATCGGCGTCGAGGCTTTCACCGGATTCTTCGCCGCCCTGGCCAACATTCGCGTCGTCGCACCGGTGGTAACCGGACAGGCGATGGCCGCCACCGTCGGGGCCGGCGCCACCGCCGAACTCGGCGCCATGCGCATCAGCGAGGAGATCGACGCCCTTGAGGTGATGGGCATCAAGTCCATTTCGTATCTGGTGTCCACCCGGCTGATGGCCGGCGCCATCGTGATCGTCCCGCTGTATGCGATGGCGATCCTGCTGTCGTTCCTGTCGGCACAGCTGGTGACCACCGTCTTCTACTCGCAGTCGGTGGGCACCTACGAGCACTACTTCCACACGTTCCTGCGCGTCGACGACGTGATGTGGTCCTTCCTGGAGGTGATCATCATGTCGATCATCATCATGTTGAACCACTGCTACTTCGGATACTTCGCCAGCGGAGGCGCGGTGGGTGTGGGTGAGGCGGTGGGTCGTTCGATGCGCACCTCGCTGATCGCGATCGTCTTGGTGGTCCTGTTGGCCTCGTTGGCGCTGTACGGCACCGACCCGAACTTCAACCTGACGGTGTAGCGATGGCTGCCGAGCTGAACAAGTCGAGGACCCCGCCGTACAAGCTGGCGGGTCTGGTGCTGCTGTTGATCATCGCGCTGATCCTGACCCTGACGTGGCTGCAGTTCCGTGGCTTCTTCGAGAAGCAGGTGCAGCTGACGGTGATGGCCGAACGGGCCGGCCTGGCGATGGACCCGGGCTCCAAGGTCACCTTCAACGGGGTGCCGATCGGGCGGCTGGCCGAGGCCGGTGTGGTCACCATCGGCGATGTGCCCCAAGCCAAGCTGACCCTCGACGTCGACCCGAAGTACCTGTCACTCATCCCGTCCAACGTGCAGGCCGAGCTGCGCGCGACGACAGTGTTCGGCAACAAGTACATCTCCTTCCTGTCCCCGGACGACCCGTCCGCCGAGCGGTTGAGCGGTGGCGCCACCATCCAGGCCACCGGAACCACCACCGAGTTCAACACCCTGTTCGAGACGATCATGAAGATCTCCGAACAGGTCGACCCGGTCAAGCTGAACCAGACCCTGACCGCGGCCGCACAGGCCCTCGACGGCCTCGGTGACAAGTTCGGTCAGTCGCTGGTGGACGGCAATGAGATTCTCGGCGAACTGAATCCGCGGATGCCGCAGATCCGCCGTGACATCACCGGGCTGGCCGATCTGGCCGATGTTTACGCCGACGCCTCGCCGGACCTGTGGGACGGGCTGACCAACGCGGTCACCACCGCCCAGACCCTCAACGCCGAGCAGGGCAATATCGACCAGGCGCTGATGGCGGCGGTCGGCTTCGGCAACACCGGCGCCGACATCTTCGAGCGTGGAGGCCCGTACCTGGTGCGCGGCGCGCAGGATCTGCTGCCGACCTCCAAGCTGCTCGACTATTACAGTCCGCAGCTGTTCTGCACCGTTCGCAACTACCACGACGCTGCCCCCAAACTGGCGGGCGCTCTTGGTGGTAACGGTTATTCGCTGCAGACGAAGTCCTCGGTGCTGGGTGCGGGAAACCCGTACGTGTTCCCGGACAACCTGCCGCGGGTGAACGCCCACGGCGGCCCGGGTGGGCGACCGGGCTGCTGGCAGCCGATCACTCGCGATCTGTGGCCGATGCCGTACCTGGTGATGGACACCGGTGCCAGCCTCGCGCCGTACAACCACTTCGAACTCGGCCAGCCGATCATGCAGGAGTATGTCTGGGGCCGCCAGGTGGGGGAGAACACGATCAACCCATGAGCGACTACGGAGCGAATCAACAACCGGCATGCGGGATCCGAGCCTGCGAGGAGGCCGCATGAGTATCAAAGGGACGCTCTTCAAGCTCGGCGCCATCTCGGCGGTGCTGCTCACCTTTACCGCCGTCATCTTCGTGGTGTTCGCCCAGCTCCGATTCGACCGCACCACCGGCTATTCGGCGATCTTCGAGAACGCCAGCGGCCTGAAGACCGGCCAGTTCGTCCGCGCCTACGGCGTCGAGGTCGGCAAGGTCGAGGGCGTCACGCTGATCGACGGCGGCGAGCGGGTCCGTGTCGACTTCGAGGTCGAGCGCAACCTGCAGCTGTTCTCCGAATCCACCGCCGCCATCCGGTATCTGGACCTGATCGGTAACCGCTACGTGGAACTGCGTCGCGGCGACAGCAACACCGTGTTGCCCGCCGGTGGCACCATCCCGGTGGAGCGCACCGAACCGGCCCTGGATCTCGACGCGCTCGTCGGAGGATTCCGTCCGCTGTTCAAATCGCTTGACTCGGACAAGGTCAACAACATCGCCACCTCGATCATCACGATCTTCCAGGGGCAGGGCGGCACCATCAACGACATCCTGGACCAGACCACCGAGCTGACTTCGGCTCTGGCGGATCGGGATCAGGCCATCGGGGAGGTCATCACCAACCTGAACACGGTGTTGGACACCACCGTCAAACACCAGAAGCAGCTCGACGAGACGCTGGTGAATTTCGAGGCGCTGATCACCGGGCTGAAGAACCGCGCCGACCCGATCGGTGAATCGGTGGCCGATATCAGCAATGCGGCCGGATCGCTGTCGGATCTGCTGGCCGACAACCGGCCGCTACTGCGCGACACCCTCGGTTACCTGGAGACCATCCAGCAGCCGCTGATCGATCAGCTCGATCAGGTCAACGACATCGTGCAGAAGATCCCGGCCTCGCTGAAGGTCATCGGCCGCGCCGGTGGCATCTACGGTGACTTCTTCAACTTCTACGCCTGCGATCTCTCGCTGCGGCTCAACGGACTTCAGCCGGGTGGGCCGGTCCGCACGGTACGGGTCACCTCGCAGCCGACGGGGAGGTGCACGCCCCAGTGAGAACCATCCAAGGTAGCGACCGCATCCGTAAGGGTGTGATGGGTGTGGTGACGGTCGCGCTCGTCATCGGCGTCGGCTCCAGCATCACCACCGTGCCGATGCTGTTCGCGGTGCCCGAGTACTACGCCCAGTTCAATGACACCGGCGGCCTGAACGTCGGCGACAAGGTCCGGGTCGCCGGCGTCGACGTCGGCACCGTGCAGAGCATGGAGATCAAGGGCGACCGTGTCGAGATCGGCTACACCCTGGGCGGTATGCAGATCGGCACCGAGAGTCGGGCCGCCATTCGCACCGATACGGTCTTGGGCCGCAAGAACATCGAGGTCGAACCGCGCGGTGACGAGCTGCTGAAGCCGCGCGGCTTCCTGCCGGTCGAACAGACCCAGACGCCGTATCAGATCTACGACGCGTTCCTCGACGTCACGCAGGGGACCGCGGGCTGGGACACCCAGGCCGTCAAGCAGTCCCTGAACGTGTTGTCCGAGACCGTCGACCAGACCTCACCGCATCTGAGCGCGGCACTCGAAGGGGTGCAGCGGTTCTCCGACACCCTCGGCCAGCGCGACGAGGAGCTCAAGCAGTTGCTGGCCAATGCCAACAAGATCGCCACCGTGCTCGGCGACCGCAGCGGTCAGGTGAACGCCCTGCTGGTCAACGCGCAGACCCTGCTGGCCGCGGTGAACGAGCGCAGCTACGCGGTCAACATGCTGTTGGAGCGGATCTCCAATGTGTCGCAGCAGGTTTCGGGTCTCATCGATGACAACCCGAACCTCAACCACGTGCTGACCCAGCTCAACACGGTCAGCGACACGTTGGTGGAGCGCAAGCACGACCTCGCCGACACGCTGTCCATCGCGGGCAAGTTCATCACCTCGCTGGCCGAGGCGCTGGCGTCGGGCCCGTACTTCAAGGTGATGCTGGCCAACCTGTTGCCGCCGACCATGCTGCAACCGTTCGTCGACGCGGCGTTCAAGAAGCGCGGAATCGACCCGGAGCAGTTCTGGCGCAACGCCGGTCTGCCGGCCTTCCAGTTCCCCGACCCGAACGGTGAACGCTTCGAGAACGGTGCGCCGCCACCCGCCCCGCGGGTGCTGGAAGGTACCCCGGAGTTCCCGGGCCCGGCCGTGCCGAAGGGCTCGCCGTGCTCCTACACGCCGCCGGCCGACGGCCTGCCGCGTCCCGACAATCCGCTGCCCTGTGCCGATCTCACGGTCGGCCCGTTCGGCGACAACCCGTACGGCCCCAACTATCAGGGCCCGGTCGGGGTGCAGACCTCCGATCCGAACGCGCACGGGCTGGGCCCGACACCGGGTGTCCCGAGTGCGGCCATCCCCGGTCAGTTGCCGCCCAACGTCCCGGGCACTCCGGTGCCGCTGGTGCCCGGCCCGCCCGGGGCGCGCACCGTGCCGGTCGGTCCGCCCGGGGTTCCGGCCCCGCCGGGACCGATCCCGAGCCGCGCGCCGTTGCCGCCGCCGCTGCCCGGTCCGCCGCCACCGCCGGGACCGGGGGAGCAGTTGTCCCCCGCCGGCACGGCGCCGTTGCCCGGCAATCCGCCATTCCTCCCGCCCAATTCGCAGGCAGGTTAGGGCCGAATAGATGTCGACGATCTTCAACATCAGAAATGTCACACTTCCGCGCTTTTCCAGGGCGGCCGTGATCATCGGTGCCATCGTGCTGGTGGTCGCCGTCGGCGCCGCCGCCATCGGCTGGAACGTCTACAAGAAGCTGACCACCACCACGGTCACCGCGTACTTCCCGCAGACACTGGCGCTGTATCCCGGCGACAAGGTGCTCATCATGGGCGTCCACGTCGGTTCGATCGACTCCATCGAGCCGCAGGGCGACCGGATGAAGGTCGTGATGCACTGGGACAGCAAGTACAAGGTTCCCGAGAACGCCAGCGCCTCCATCCTGAACCCGTCGCTGGTGGCCTCCCGTGTCATCCAGCTGTCGCCGCCCTACACCGGCGGGCCGGCGATGGCCGACGGTGCCGTCATCGAAGAGGACCGCACCCAGGTACCCGTCGAGTACGACCAACTGCGCGACCAGATCACCCGGCTGCTCGCCGATCTGGGGCCCACTCCCGAACAGCCCAAGGGGCCTTTCGGCGACATCGTCGAATCGTTCGCCGACGGTTTCGAGGGCAAGGGTGAGCAGTTCAACAAGACGCTGCAAGGCCTTTCGGATGCGCTGACCGCCCTCAACGAGGGCCGCGGCGACTTCGTCGGCATCGTCAAGAGCCTTGCGGTGTTCGTCAACGCGCTGCACAAGAGCGATCAGCAGTTCGTGGCACTCAACAACGATCTGGCGCAGTTCACGAACTCGTTCACCAACACCGACCGCGAGGTCGCCACCGCGCTCGACGATCTGAACAAGGTGCTGGCCACCACCCGACAGTTCCTCGACGAGAACGGCACCCCGCTCACCAACAACGTCAACAACCTGTCCGATGTGACGACGACGATCCTGCAGCCCGAGCCCCGCGACGGCCTGGAGACCGGTCTGCACGCCTACCCGAACCTGGTGGCCAATGTCGTGAACGTGGTGGCGCCCAACCAGGGTGGCATCGTCGGCCTGCCGGTGCTGCCCGGTGTCACCAACTTCTCCAACCCGCTGAACTTCATCTGCAGCTCCATCCAGGCCGGCAGCCGACTGGGCTATCAGGAATCCGCGGAGCTGTGCGCGCAGTACCTGGCGCCGATCATGGACGCGATGAAGTTCAACTACATCCCGTTCGGTATGAACCTGGCCGCCGGCGCGATGACGTTGCCCAAGCAGATCGCGTACTCCGAACCACGGCTGCGGCCGCCCCCGGGCTACAAGGACACCACCGTGCCCGGCATCTTCTCCCGCGACACCCTGTTCTCGCACGGCAACCACGAGCCGGGCTGGATCGTGGCACCGGGTATGCAGGGTGTTGAGGTGCAGCCCTTCACCGCGAACATGCTGACACCGGATTCGTTGGCCGCCTTGCTGGGTGGGCCTGATCCGCTGCCGACACCGGCACCGCCGGCCTTCGGGGTGCCCCCGGGCGGCAACCTGCCCGGACCACCGAACGCATACAGCGAGAACACGCCGCTGCCGCCGCCGTGGTACCCGCAGCCGGGCCCGCCGCCGGCACCCGCACCGGGTGTCATCCCCGGCGACCCGCCGCCGGCCGCCGCCGTCAGCGGACCCGCCGCGCCCGCGGCACCGGCACCGCCAGGACCGCCGCTGCCCGCCGAGGCAGGTGCGCGATGAATCTGAAAAAGGTTGCGACCCGTACGGTGGCTCTCGCGGTTGCCGGGCTGATGCTGACCGGCTGCGGACAGTGGCGCGGTATCGCCAACGTGCCGCTGCCCGGTGGGCCGGGCACCCAGAACGGCAGCACCACGATCTACATCCAGATGCCGGAGACGTTGGCACTCAACGCCAACAGCCGGGTCCGGGTGGCCGATGTGTTCGTCGGCCGGGTCCGCAAGATCGAGTTGCGGGACTGGACGCCGTTGCTGACGGTGGACCTGGAACCCGGTGTCCAGCTGCCGAAGAACGCCCTGGCCCGCGTCGGGCAGACCTCGCTGCTCGGTTCCCAGCACGTCGAACTCGACGAGCCGGAGGATCCGTCCTCGGAGCCGCTGCGCAACGGCGACACCATCCCGCTGGCCAACTCGTCGGCGTTCCCGACGATCGAGCGGACGCTGGCCAGCATCTCGGGCATCCTGACCGGTGGTGGTATCCCGAACATCGAGACCATCCAGAACGAGGTCAACGCGATCCTGTCCGGGCGTTCCGGTGAGATACGGGAGTTCCTGAACCGGCTGGACACCTTCACCTTCGAGTTGAACCAGCAGCGCGACGACATCACCCGCGCCATCGACTCGACCAACCGGCTGCTCTCGATCGTCAGTCAGCGCACCGAGACCCTGGACCGGGTGCTCACCGAGTTCCCGCCGCTGATCAAGCATTTCGCCGACACCCGTGATCTATTCGCCGACGCGGTGACCTCGCTGGGACGGCTCAGCGATGTCGCCGACACCACGCTCAGCGATACCAACGCCAACCTGAACACCAACTTGGCGAACCTGCAGCGCCCGCTGCGCGAGCTGGCCAAGGCCTCGCCGTACCTGGTGGGTGCATTGAAGCTGCTGCTGACGGTGCCGTTCAACATCGAGAACATCCCCAAGGCGATCCGCGGTGACTACATCAACGTGTCGGTCACCATCGACCTCACCTTGAGTGCGATCGATAACGGATTCCTCTCGGGGACCGGTATTTCGGGCATGCTGCGGGCTCTCGAGCAGGCCTGGGGCCGCGATCCGGCGACGATGATCCCGGACGTGCGGTTCACACCGAACCCCAACAGTGTGCCGGGCGGTCCGCTGATCGAAAGGTCGGAGTGAGACATGCTGCTGACCCGAATGATCAAGACACAGTTGCTGATCTTCGTCGCGCTGACGGTGGTTGCCCTGGTGGTGCTGTCGCTGTTCTACCTGCGGCTGCCGACCTATGCCGGTATCGGTATGTACCGGATGTACGCCGAACTGCCCAACTCGGCGGGTCTGTACAAGACCGCCAACGTCACCTTCCGCGGTACCACCGTCGGCAAGGTGATCGAGGTCGAGCCCACCGAGACCGGTGCCCGGGTGACGATGGACATCGACAACGACACCAAGTTGCCGATCGACACCAGCGCCAACGTGCACTCGGTGTCGGCGGTCGGCGAGCAGTTCCTCGACCTGGTGTCGGTCGAGGACTCCGGTCAGTTCTTCGGTGGCGGGGACACCATCATGAAGGGTTCGGTACCGGCCGAGGTCGGTCCCGCGCTGGACTCGGCGCAACGCGGACTGGCGGCGTTGCCGGAGGAGAAGATCGGCGTCCTGCTCGACGAGACCGCCAAGGCGGTCGGCGGTCTGGGCCCGTCCCTGCAGCGCCTCGTCGACGCCACCTCGAACCTTGCCGGGGATTTCCAGGAGAACCTGCCCGCGGTCACCGACATCGTTGAGAACTCGGCGCCGATCATCGACTCGCAGGTGAACTCCGGAGATGCCATCTCGCAGTGGGCGGCCAACCTGAACACCATCACCGCCCAGACCGCCGAGAAGGACGCGGCGCTGCGGAGCGGATTGCAACAGGCGCCGCCGACGGCCGATCAGCTCAACGCGGTGTTCAGCGATGTGCGGGAGTCGTTACCGCAGACGCTGGCCAACCTCGAGATCGTCATCGACATGCTCAAGCGCTACAACAAGAACGTCGAGCAGGTGTTGGTGGTGCTGCCCCAGGGCGCGGCCATCGCGCAGACCGCGACGATCTTTGCGCCCGAAGGTCTGCTGCACTTCGGTCTGGGCATCAACGTTCCGCCGCCGTGCCTGACCGGGTTCCTGCCGGCCTCGCAGTGGCGTTCGCCGGCCGACACCAAGACCGAACCGTTGCCGTCGGGGCTGTACTGCAAGATCCCCAAGGACGCGCCCAACGCGGTCCGCGGCGCGCGTAACTATCCGTGCGCCGACATACCGGGTAAGCGGGCGGCCACCCCGCGGGAGTGCCGCAGCGAGGAGCCCTACACCCCGCTGGGCACCAACCCCTGGTACGGCGACCCGAACCAGATCGTGGACTGCCCGGCCGCGGGTGCACGCTGCACCCGTCCGGTCAATCCGGGTCAGGTCATCCCGGCACCGTCGATCAACAACGGGATGAATCCACTGCCGGCCAGCCAGTTGCCGCCACCGGAGACCACGTTGCCGACCAGCGATCCGCTCACCCCTCCTGGCCAGGGCAGCGTCACGTGCAGTGGACAGCAACCCAACCCGTGCATCTACACTCCGGCATCAGGTCCGGGTGCGGTGTACAGCCCGTCCAGCGGTGAAGTGGTCGGACCCGACGGCGTCAAGTACTCCGTCAACAACTCGAGTAATCCAGGAGATAACGGATGGAAGGAGATGCTGGCACCAGCCGGCTGAACCCCACCGACGACGAGACCGAGGCCGCCGACTCTGCGGCCGTCCCCGAACACACCGAAGACACCGAGAACATCGAGAACGCTGAGGCCACCGATCACGGGCGGCTCGGGCGGCTCGGTGGCGGCTGGGTCGGTGCGATCGCCGCCACCCTCATCGTGCTGGCGGTCGGGCTGGGCACCGTCGGATACCTGTTGCTCCAGTGGACTGGCCGCAGCGAGCAGATCGCCCGCGACGATGCCGTCGCGCTGCAGGCCGCCAAGGATTGTGTGATCGCCACCCAGGCACCCGATACCGCGTCGATGGGTGCCGCCCAGGCCAAGATCGTCGATTGTTCGACGGGCGACTTCGGGGCCCAGGCCGTGTTCTACAGCTCGATGATGATGGAGGCCTATCAGGCGGCCAATGTGCAGGTCGAGGTCGCCGACCTGCGGGCCGCGGTGGAGCGCCATCACGATGACGGTTCGGTCGACGTGCTGGTCGCGGTGCGGACCAAGGTGACCAACAGCGAGACCGCGGGCCAGGAGCAGGGTTATCGGCTGCGGGTCACCATGCAGCGCGCCGACGGCACCTACAAGATCGCCAACCTCGTCCAGGTGACCACGTGACGGCCGTCCTCGAAGAAGACGTCGTCGAGACCGAGATCGTGCCCGAGCCCGCGGTGGCCTCCTGGGGTGCCCGGGCCGGTGCGTTCGGTATCGACGTGCTGTTCGGGCTCGGGTTGATCGCGACCATGGCGATGCTGGCATTCACCGCACCGTTGCTCGGGTGGTTCTGGTGGGTGTGCGTGGTATCGGCGACCCTGACCGGGCTTGCGCTGATGTTCAACCGCTGGATCCTGCCGGTGCGGACGGGCTGGACGCTGGGCCGCGCCGTCGCCGGGATCCGGGTGACCGGTCTCGACGGCAGCGCTCCCGACACCGGCCGCCTCATCGCCCGCGATATCGCCCACCTGATCGACACCGTGCCCGCGCTGCTGGGCTGGCTGTGGCCACTGTGGGACCGCCGCGGCCGTACCTTCGCAGATCTGTTGCTGCGCACCGAGGTTCGCCGTGTCGGTGCGCCCGAGCGGGAACTACGGCGTCCGGTGGCGATCGGCCTGGCGGTCGCGGTGTCGATATCCGCGGGTGCCGCGGCGGTCGGCTACCTGGTGGTGTTCCAGCAGCAGCGTGCACTCGAAGACGCTCGCGCCGAGATCGCCGCGCAGGGCGCCGGCATCGTCGAACAGATATTGAGCTACACCCCGGACAGCGCCGAGGCCGACTTCGAGCGCGCCCGGTCGCTGGCGTCGGAGAGCTACCGTCCGCAGTTGGTGGCCCAGCAGGATGCACTGCGCTCGGCGCCGCTGGTGTCCAACGAGTACTGGTCGGTCAACAGTGCGGTGCTGGAATCCCCGGCACCCACCACGACGAGTGCCTCGATGCTGTTGGCCATGCAGGGACAGCGAGGTATCGACCCGAACACCATGCGGTTCATCACCGCAACCGTGCGGGCCGAGTTCGTCAAGGCCGGCGATCAGTGGCAGGTGCAGAACCTGACCGTGCTGACCCGCCCGCAGAGCCCGGGAGCCGGCGGATGAGCCCGCGCCGCCGTATCGATCCGGATGAGCGGGAGTTCTTCGTGGCCCCGGTCGACCCGCCGATCCGTTGGGGACTGCCGCTGGTCGCGGCGTGCGCGGCCGTGCTGATGGCGTTCACGCTCGGGCTGGCGTCGTATATGACGGTCGTCCACGAGTCGGATCGACAGACCCAGATCCGCGATGCCGACGCGCTCGGTTATGTGCGGGCGTTCATGACCGCGTACACCACACTGGATCCGTTCAACGCCAACGACTATGCCGACCGGATGCGCGCCCAGGGCACCGGCGAATTCGCCACCGTGTTCGCCGAGAAGCAGAACGAGATCGTGCTGCAGGTGGCCCGCCTGGAGCCGACCACCGGCACCGTGGTCGAGGCCGGCGTACAGCGGTGGAACGAGGACGGCAGCGCCGATGTGCTGGTGGCGACCAAGGCCACGAGCACCACCCCGGACGGCAAGCAGACCATCGAGACCGGAAGCCGTTGGCTGGCAACGGCGATCAAGGAAGGACAGCAGTGGAAGATCAGCCGACTGATTCAGGTGATCTGACCACCGAGTCCGAGGCTCGCGAGTCAGCTCAGACCCCGGAGTCCGACGTGTCGGAGACCGAAGCCCCGGCGGCCGAGACCCCGGTGTTGGTGCCACACCGCCCGCCCGGCCGGCGCGCCAAGGTCGCCGCCGCCGTCGGTGTCGTCGCCTTCGTCGCTGCGGCAGCCTTCGCGGGGTCTGCCGCCGCGCCCTACCTCAACGACCGGGCGTTGGTGCAGGTGAAACTCGATATCGCGGGTACGGCGGCCGACGCGATCACGACCCTGTGGACCTATACCCCCGAGGACATGGCGACCCTGCCCGACCGGGCGGCCAAGTATCTGGGTGGGGATTTCGAGAACGAGTACCGCAAGTACATCGACGCCATCGTCGCGCCGAACAAGCAGGCGCAGGTGTCCAACAACACCCAGGTGCTCGGCACCGCCGTCGAATCGGTGGATGCCGACAATGCGTCGGCGATCGTCTACACCAACTCGGTGGCCACCAGCCCGGTCACCAAGAACATCCCGTCGCTGCGGTATCTGTCCTACCGCCTGACGTTGGAGAAGCGCGGCACCGACTGGCTCATCACCCAGATGAACGCCATCACCTCACTGGACCTCACACCCAGGCTCTAGCGGGACCGGGCATGCAATCGCCTGTGTCGCAGCGGCTCACGGTGACCGCACTGTTACTGCTCACCTTCGCCACCGGGTTGGTCGACGCCGTCAGCGTGCTGGTGCTGGGGCATGTGTTCGTCGCCAACATGACCGGCAACGTCATCTTCCTGGGGTTCTGGTTCGTGCCGCACTCCGGGGTGGATTTGTGGGCAGCGGTGGTGGCCTTCCTGTGCTTCCTGGCCGGGACGGTCGCGGGTGGCCGGCTGGCCCGGCATCTGGATTCCTCGGTGCGGCGCTGGCTGACGATCGCGCTGTCGGTGGAGGTGGTCATGTTGGTGACCCTGGCACTGCTGGCTGGTGCCGGGGTGCTGCGCTATCACGACGACACCAAACTGGTGCTGATCGCCGGGCTGGCGGTGTCCTTCGGGATCCAGAACTCGACGGCCCGACAGTTCGGAATCGCCGAACTGTCCACCACGGTGCTGACCCAGACCATCGTCGGCATCGGGTTCGACAGTCGGCTGGCCGGGGGGACCGGCCAACGCGAGAAACTGCGCTACACCGTCGTGCTGACGATGTGTGCCGGTGCGGTGCTGGGCGCCACCCTGACGCTGTACATGGTGGCCCCGGTGATCGGCCTGGCCGCCGCGGTGGTGGCCGCGGCGGCGATGATCTTCGCCTTCGGACCGCCCGCGCCGCAGCCGGGTTAGTCTGACCCCATGCCTACAGTCCTGGTGACCGGCGCGGGTCGGGGAATCGGACGCACCATCGCCGAGCAACTGGCCGTCGCGGGCTGGGATGTCATCGCCGGGGTGCGCAACACCGTCGACGGTGCCATGCTGACCGCCACTCATCCCCAACGGATCTCGGTGGTCGTGCTCGATATCACCGATGACGAGCAGATCGCCGCACTGGACGACGTACTACCCGCCGAGTTGGACGCGGTGGTCAACAATGCCGGTATCGTGGTCGCCGGTCCGATGGAGACCGTCAGCCGCGAGCAGTGGCGTAACCAGTTGGACGTCAACGTGATCGGTCAGCTCGCAGTCACGCGGTCGGTGCTTCCGCGGTTGCGCAGGAGCCAGGGCCGGGTGCTGTTCATCTCCAGCGTGAACGGTCGCCTGTCGACCCCGCTGATCGGCGCCTACGCGGCGTCCAAGTTCGCTCTCGAGGCCGCGGCTGACGCGTTGCGAATGGAGTTGCGGCCGTGGCGGATCCCGGTGGTGTTGATCGAACCGGCGCAAACCGATACCGACATGTGGCGTACTGCGGGCACCATGGTCGACGAGGTGGAGGATGGGCTGTCGACCGAGCATCGGGCCTTGTATGCGCGGCACATATCGGGAATGCGCAAGTCGGTGCCGGTATCGCAGCGCATCGCGGTGAAACCGGCCAAGGTGGCGGCGGTGGTGATCGAGGCGTTGACCGCGACACGTCCCCGTGCCCGCTATGTGGTCGGCGCCGGCCCCAAGCTCCAGGTTGCTTTGCTGACCCGAATGCCGGCAAATTTACGCGATCGACTATTACGTACGGTCATGCGTCAACCCTGAAATCCTTTCTCCCACAAAAGTACCGGTGCACGGTTTAGTCGGTGCTAAGTTCCTGCCAGGTATCAGCGGGGGAGGCAGGAACAGATGGCTGGCAAGCACCGGGTCGCAGCGCAGCGGGCCAAACGGGTGGCGATGGTGACGGCGGCGACGGCCACGGCAACGGCGATGACGGTCGGCGCGGCGGCACCGACTCCGCTGCCCCGGCCCGAGGAGCACTACCTGCGGGTCGTGGAACAACCTGTCGACCTGACCGCCGGGGTGAGCCCATTCGGTCCGCCCGGCAGCCTGTCCGATGTCACCGGCGGTGCCGGCAAAACCGCTTACGATTCGTTCCAGGAGTTCATCGCCGCCTATGAGCGCGCGCTGGCCGGGATCAACGTCGGCGGCGGATTCGGACTGAACATCGAGGACCTGCTGAGTCAGATCCCGACGGCCTTCCTCGACGACATCCTGGGTGCGATCCCGATCGGACTGGAGCCGGTGCTGACACCGGTGCTCGGCGGACTCATCACCCCGCTGCTGCTCAACATTCTCGACCTGCTCAACATCACCGACGCCCAGGGCAACATCACGCTGTCCGCGGTGTTGGGCCTGCTCGGGCTGGACCTGTCCGATCCCCTGAACCTGGCCGGACTGAACATTCCTGGTGTCAACATCATCACCCCGGGTGAACCGTTCACCCTGCTCAAGATGCTCGCCGGTCTGGACCTGGGCTGGACGCCGGGAACGGCGAACGCGGTGGCCGATGCCATCAACACCACTCCCTATCTGAAGGTCGGCGTCGAGACGCTGCTGGATGCGGTGCTGGGGATCGCCGGCGACGCTGTCGGGCAGATCCCGCTGCTGGGCCCGTTGGTCGACGGTGTTCTCGACCTGGTGGCCGATATCAACCTGCCCGACCTGAGCTTGATCGATGTGCGGATCCCGATCGTGATCGGATACGGGTTCGGCGCGATGGCTGCCGGTTCGGCCTACCAGCAGGCGCTCGCCGACCTGGCAAACCAGCCGCGCCTGGGTGCCAACGGTGGCGGTCCGCTGGGCAGTCTGACCCTGCTGCCGATGATCCTGGCCAACAATGTCGGCCGAGCCAACGGTGGCATGCTGGCCCGGTTCTACCCGCTGTTCGATCTGCTGGGGATCGACATCATCACCCCCGATGTCGCGGCCACCAACGAAGGAACCGGAATCCCGGTGCTGGGTACCGGAATCGAACTGGGGGCGGCCAACCTGGTGCCCATCAAGGTCGACGCGACGGTCCAGTATCAGCCGTTCTCCGATCTGGCTGCTTGGCCGAATCCGGCCTCGCTGTTCAACAATCTGCTGGCCGGCACCATCGGCGCGTCCTACATCCTGCGCGGGGTCGAACTCGACAGCGCGCTCGACCAGATCCTCGCCGAGGTGGGTGACACGGTCTCCGACGTGCTGGATCTCGGAAACCCGTTGAACATCAACATCTATCTGACTCTCGCCACCCGGACCCTGCCGTTGCTCGAGCCGCTGTACCTGGCCGGCGATGTGCTGAACATGGTGAGCTTCGGGACGTTGGGGACGGTGGCATACCGGTTCGCCAATGCGCTTTCCCCAGCGCTGACGAGCCTTGTCAATCTCGGATACACCGACGTGGTCCGCAACGCGGATGGCACCTGGACCCGCACGCTGGAAGACTCCGACACTCCGATCCCATTCATGTCCTTCCCCAAGGTCAACTGGGGGCAGGCCATGAACGATGTGTTCAACTCGCTGGTCAACGGATTCCACAAGGAGTTCTTCAGCGGCAACCCGACCGCCGCCCCGCCGAACGTCCTGGAGAATCTGGGTAAGTTGATCCAGACCATCACCGGCGGCCTGAATCTCGGTGGTCTGCAGGCCGGTATCGACAACCTGGTGGCCGGACTCACCGGACGGCAGGCGCCCAATGCCCAGCGCACGCTTGCCGCCGCGGCCGGCGACCTGCCGGACGGCGACCCCAAGCTGGTCACGTTGTCGGTCGATCCCGCCGGCGATGTGTCGACGGGCAAGCATGCCGCCGATCCGGATGCGCCCATCCCCGCCGACTCCGGACTGCCGCCGAAGCACGCGGCCGACGAGGACGCCACCGACGAGGAGTTGACCGAGGAAGAAGCCCTCGAGGAGGCAGCGGTCGAGGAAGAGGCCGACGAGGCCCCCGTCAGCCCGATCGCCAAGCGGCCGGTGGCCAAGACGCGACCCTTCGAGGGCGTCAAGCGGGCGACCGCTCCTCAGCGCGTTGAGCGCACGCCGGATACCAAGGCGGACAAGGCCGACAAGGCCGACAAGGCGGACAAGGCCGAGAAGGATGCCGCTTAGTGCCCTGAGCCGCTGACCCGCCGGCGGCAGCCGTTTTGGCCACCAACGGAAGTCGCGACGGACCAGCGACTCAGGACACTGCGGGCCCGCGGTTCACTATGGAGTTGTCAAGGTGCCGTTGAGATTTGAGTTATGCGGCGGTGGATAGGTCTGTCATGGTGCGTCTCGCGTGGGATCTGAGATGCTCGGGTGCGGGTCCCGTCGGGTCGTGTGGTGGGATGAACCAGGGGTGGCGGTCGCGGCCGAGGTAGACCTGCCAACCACCGTGATGGATCAGGGTGTGGTGCATCCGGCACAACAACACCCCGCCGTCCAGACAGGTGGTCCCGCCTTCACTCCACGGGGTGATGTGGTGGGCATCGCACCACGACACCGGCCGCCCGCACCCGGGGAAGGCGCAGCCACCGTCGCGAATGCCCAACGCTTTCCGGATGTGCGGCGGGAACAACCGTTCACTGCGGCCGACGTCCAGTGGGACCCCGGTGTGGTCGACGATGACTCTGGTCAGGGTGCTGTCGCACGCGATCAGATCGGCGGTGGCCGCGCTGACCGGGCCGGTGAAGCCGAGCTGATCTACACACTCGTCGCCGTCGGTCTGTGGCGGTCGGATCAGTGTGACGTGTGGCAGCACGCCACCGGACATCGGCCGATCCGAGTGCGACAGATAGGTGCGCACAATCTGCCCGAATGCATCCGCGCGGCGCCGCCCCGGCGGCCGCGGATCCGGGGACCCGTCCGGCAGCGGCACCGGTCGGGTCAACGGATCCGACGCCGCCATGAACTCTTCTACGGTCACCGCATCCAGATCCATGGTCACCGTCGAGCGGCCGTCGCCGTTCCGCACGATCGACACGTTGTTGAGGTTGGCGTCCTCGGCCACCGGCACCGCCCGCTCACCGGGTGGTTGTGTCGCGGTGCGGTCGATCGCGATCGCCCGCGCCTTCTCGGCCACCTCGGCCGGGGTGGTCTTGATCATCAACTTCCTCACCACCGTCGCCCGCTCCTCCCCGGACAACGGCACCCGGGAATGCACATGGGCGACCCCGAGCCCGACCGCGTCGGCGAACTCGATCCCGACCCCGCCCAGGCGTTGTGCCCGGGTCAACGCCGGCAGATCCGGTACCGCACGGCCAACCCGCACAGCCCGTTGCGCCGCACCCGGCGACATCCCGACCGAGGTGAGCAGGTCAGCACCGGATTTCAGATGCTTACGCGCCGGCACCCCGAGCCGTTCCGCGGCGGCGACCGCGGACGCGATCACGAAATCGAACAGATTGCGTCCGGTCACCGCAGCCACCAACACCGACAACAACGACTGCTCATCCACGATCCGCGGACACTCCAACAGGTGAAACAATGTCCGGCCCACATCCGCCTCCGGCGCAGCAGACGGCGTGAGATCGTCGATCAACATATTCAGAAAAGACTCAAGACAAGCGGCGTCCATCGCGGGACC
>NZ_JBKFAX010000019.1:0-122201 GCF_053345865.1 Mycobacterium sp. C31M
CGGTCTGCCCGGCATTGGAGCGGGCCGCGCTGCTGACCCAGGACCGCGGCTGGGTGGTGCTGCTGTCGCGTTATCAGCGACCGAAAGCCATTCGCCAGAACGGTGTTTCGCGTCTGACAAGGACGCTCGATGATGCCGGAGTGCGCAACGCGGCCACGATCGCCGCCGCTGCGGTGACCGCCGCCAAAACGCAGACCGTGCGCCTTCCCGGCGAGGACGTCGCGGCCGGACTCGTCGCCGATCTGGCCGGGGAGGTGGTTACCCTCGATGACCGCATCACATCCACCGACGCCGACATCGAGGACCGATTTCGCCGCCATCCGCTCGCCGAAGTGATCACCAGCCTGCCCGGCATGGGGTTCCGCCTCGGTGCGGAATTCCTGGCCGCCGTGGGCGATCCCGAGTTGATCGGATCGGCCGACCAACTCGCCGCATGGGCCGGACTGGCCCCGGTGCCCAAAGACTCCGGGAAACGCACCGGACGACTGCACACCCCTAAGCGCTACAGCCGACGACTGCGCCGAGTGATGTACATGTCCGCACTCACCGCCGTCCGTTGCGACCCGCACTCCAAGACCTACTACCAGCGCAAACGCGACGAAGGAAAACGATCGATACCGGCAACCCTGTGCCTGGCCCGGCGCCGCACCAACGTCCTCTACGCCCTCATCCGTGACAACCGCACCTGGCAACCGGATTCACCCCCGATCACTACGACCGCGGCTTGACTTCTTCATTGAGAGTCCTTTCTTGGTCGGCGTCAGCCCAGGAACGGGACCTGCGCCGAGATGAACTTTCCCTGGTAGGTGCGTGCGAGATAGTCGGCGACCTCGTTGCTTTCCAGCGCGTGTGCGAGCGCCGAGACGCGTTCGTCGCCGGCGAGTCGGGACGGGGCCACCAGCACCCGGGCGTACGGGTTGCCCGGTCCCGGTTCGATGGCCAGTCCGTCCCGGGCAGGTACCAGCCCGATCGACGTCGCGGTGGTCGGGTCGAACACCACGGCATCGAAATTCTGGTAGATATCGGCCGCGTACTCACTGAGGTCGAGCGCCCGGATGGTCAGGTGGCGTTGGGATTCCAGCACATTGGCCTCGGTCACCGACAGATCGGCGACGGTCAGACCGCCGAATGCCCGGTCGAGTCTGGCCAGCTCCACCGACTGCAGCAGGTACAGGCTCCGGGCGAAACCTGCCTTGCTCTGCGGTACGGCCACCACCGCGCCGTGCGGCAGGCTCTGCCCGGTGATCTTGTCCTCACCCAGCGGCGAGTTGACCCAGTCCTCGGTCGGCGCCAGATCCTTCCACCGCGACGAGTACAGCGCGTACGGTGCGACGTCGACCTTCGACACGATGCTCAGTGTGTCGTGGCCGTTGGCCTCCTTGTTGCCGAGGAACGCCGGCTGGGTCTGATAGAACGCCAGATCCGCCTGCTCGTCGCCGATCTGGGCGTTGGCATCCTCGGCCGCATCGGCCAGTTCGAACCGGACACCGGGCGCCAGGCCGGAATCTGCGACGAACTGCAGCACGTCGCGATAGCCCTCGCCGCCGACCTGGATCCGCAGCACATCCGCGGAGGCCTGCCCGTCCTGATAGGTCACCGGCGCATCCCCGGAACACCCCACCGCCGTGATCGCGCACACCGCTGCCGCGGCGATGGCCAGGATTGTCCGTCGAATGGTCATCAGAGCACCTCGTAGAAGAAGGACGCCAACTTGGGGCCCCCGCCGTCATCGAAACGGACGGTGACCTTCCACTGGCCTGCCGCGGGGACGATCAGTCCGTCGCTGCGCCACCGGCCGTCGCCCACCGGGGTCATCTCCACCGGCAGTCGCGCCACATTGGCAGCGACAGAGGACAATTCGATGTCCAGCTCGGCGGCGTCGGATCCGTGATACCCGACGGTCACCGCCTGGCTGCCCCGGCGCACAGTGTCGATGTGCACGTCGAGCACATCGCCCATGCCGAAGTCGACGGTCGTCGAGACATCGGTGGTGTAGCTGTCCTTGGCCGGGGTCAAGGAGGACAGTGCGGAAGTCAGGCCGATGACCAGGATGGCGAGCCCGGCCTCGACGAGCACCGCCGGGCGGTGACCGATTCCTTTGTGGGCCTTGCGGAACGCCAGATAACCGACGGTGATCGCGGCGGCCACCGCGATGACCTTCAGCGTCAGGGTGAGGCCGTAGGACGTGGTGAGCAGCGCCGCCCACGGCCGGACCTGCAGCAGCGCCAGACCGATACCGGCAACGACCAGTAGGCCGACATGGCCCAGCGCGACGCGGTGCCAGCGCGCCAACGCGACCGGCTCCGGTGCCAGCAGCGCCAGCACCGTCATCCCGCCGAGCCACACCGCGACGGCGTACACATGCCCGGCGGTGAGCAGCAGCGGCAGCGGCCACAGGTCGGTCGAGCCGCCGTGGCCGCCCAGTGCCACAGCGGCCACCGCGGCCCCGGCATAGACCAGTGCTAGAACGGTTGTGCCACGGTGTCTTCCGGGCGGCGCAAGGACGGTCGGCACGGCCAGCGCCGTGGCGATCGTCAGTGCGGTGCCGAACGGGGTGCCGACGATGGTGGTGACCGCCGACCAGGACGCGGCGGCCAGTCCACCCGCCTGCTCGACGACCAGGATCAGCAACCGGCCGAGCAGTCCCGCCGCGAGCAGACCCGTGCCGACCCGGTAGAGGATGCGGAACCGCCGCGAGCCCAGGATGCCGGGCCACACCCAGCGTCCGGCCAGCAGGACACCCGCCGACAAAACGGTTCCCAGGTAGACGGTGATCTTCACCGGCAGGACCACCGCGCGCCCGACCGCGGACTGCCCGGACTGCTGCGCCCACTGGCCCTGTTCGGTGACCGCACCCACGGTGAACCGGATCGACAGCGACACGACGTGGGTGTCGGCGGATACCACTCGGGTGGTCACCAGATAGGCGCCGGCGGGCAGCGGTTCGGCGGGTACCACCACGATGCGGGTACGGCCGTCGTCGAGATGCGGCGCGGACAGCGGGTAGCGGGTGCCGTCGGCGTCGATGAGCTGGGTGGAGCCGTCGACCAGTGACACCGGCTCACTCAGCTCGAAGGTCAGCGCCGCGGGCGACGCGTCGAGCGGCGTGCCGTCGGCCGGTGTGGTGGAGATCAGCGTGGCGTGCGCGAACGCCGGTGCCGCGGCCCACACCGCAGCCGGCAGCGGCGCCGCCATGATCGCCGCCGCCAGGATGCGGAGGGTGAACCGTCGCAACACCACTCACGATGACCCGGTGCCGGTGTTCCGCCGCAGCGACAACGCGAACAGGCCCGCGGTACCCACGGCGATCACCAGGGCGGCCAGCGAGGTGATCCGCCACCACCACGAGTCGGCGGGTACGCCCGCCGCTGCCTGGGTGACGGTGTCCGGTGCCCCCGGCGCCTCCGGTGCCCCGTGCCCGTCATGGCTGTGCCCGGCCTGTGCCGCGGCCAGCGTCACGACCGGTGCCGGATACTCCGGTTCGGTGTGCTGATCGACAGCGATCTCGTTCCAGGACACAGACGATCCGTCGCTGTACTTCTGATCGGCGGGCAGCGCCACGGTATCGCTGTCGGCGGGCCACGGCCCCGCTGAGAAGGTGAACTCGCCGAACTCGGTGGGCTTGATCCCGGCCGCCGGGTCGACGGCCCGCCAGGTGATCCGGCTGACCCGCGCACTGTCCCCGTCGGGTTCGGTCTCCACGCTCGCGGTCCAACCCGGGATCGGCAGGGTGCGAGCGCTGAGCAGATCGACCTCATCGGGCACCTCTATGCTCAACTCGACCGTCGACGCGTCCGCGGATTCGGTCGGCACGATCAGCGCCACGATGCCGTAGCCGCCCCTGGCCGGGGACTGGCCCTCGTCGACCCGGACATGGGCGGCGGCCGGCGCCGCGGCGAGCACGCCGGCCACCGCCAAGGTGGTTCCGATTGCCGCGAGGCGGGTTCTATTGATGGACATCATGATTCAGTTCCAGTTCTCCGCGATGAGCCGGTAGGAGTCGCGACGGTCATCGGGGGCGTACACGATGGTGCTCACCAGCAGTTCGTCGGCCGACACACTGTCGGTCAGTGCGCGCAGGCGGTCGACGACCCAGGGGGTGTCACCGGCGAAGCTCAGCGCCCTGGTATCGGCGAACTTCTGGTTGTCCGGCACGACGACGCCGGCGCCGGTCGGTGGCTCCGAGGGCAGATAGGTGCCGCGCGAGCGCAGACTGGTCAGCGTGCGCAGGAAGGTCTCCTCGAGTGCTTGGGCGCGTTCGGTGGTCTCGGCGGCGATCGCATGGGCGGACACCCCGACATAGGGTGTGCTGAGTCGCTTCGAGGGTTCGAACGAATCCCGGTAGCGCGCGACGGTGCCGACGATGTCGTTCTTGATGCTGTGTGCGTTGACGTAGAGCGGCAACCCGTATTTCGCGGCGATGGTGGCGCTGTAGCCGGATTCGCCGCCGAACACCGCCAGACCCAGATCCTCCTGATAGCCGGGGGACACCCGGTACTCCTCGCCGCCCGCGACGGCCACCGGTCGCTCCAGATGGTTGAGGATCTCGCGGATGCGGGACTCGTCATCGGGCACGATCAGCGGCGCATTCGACAGATAACCCAGCAGTTCGAACAGGAAATCCGACCCGTCGGCGTCGACGTGCACATCGCGGTCTTGGGAGCCCGGTTGCGCGGTGACCGTGGCCAGGATCTCGCTGATCTGGCGATACGGCGCCGATTTGCCGTAGCCCTGTTTGGACCGGCCCAAGCCCAGCACCACCCGTCCTGGTGCGACGGCGGCCAGCGAGCCGAACTCCTCGGCGATCTCCAGGCTGGTGTGGAACGGCAATACCGTGGCCGCAGATCCCAGGGTGATGGTCCGGGTGGCCTCGACCGCCAGTGCGATCAGGATCGCCGGTGCCGACGACGCGCGGCCCTGGTCGAGGTGGTGCTCGGCGAACCAGTAACCGCGGAAGCCGAGATCTTCGACATAGCGCGCCAATTCGATGCTGCTGCGGATCGCCGCACCTGCGCTGCTGCCCCGCGGGATGGGCACCTGATCGAGAACCGATAGCTCTGTCATGACTTACTCGTCAGACCGAGTTGCCATGCGGTGATCCGCTTTTCGATACCGGCCAGCACGAGGTTCAGCGTGACCCCGATGATGCCGAGCACGACGATCCCGGAGTACATGGCCGGGATCTGATAGCCCTCCTGACTGGAGCGGATGTAGATCCCGATGCCCTCGGTGGCGCCGAGGTACTCCGCGGCCACCAGCGCGGTGAACGAATAGGACGCCGCCAGGCGGATTCCGGGGAAGATGTTCGGGACCGACGCGGGCAGGATCACCTGGGTGAAGATGTAGAACCGGTCCCCGCCGAGGGTGCGTGCCGCATTGATGAGGATCTTCTCGACGCCCTTGACGGCGTTGACCGTGCTGATGAAGACCGGCCAGAACGCCGCCCACGTCACGATGGCCACCTTGGATTCCTCGCCGATGCCGAAGAACAGCAGGAACACCGGGAACAGCGCCAGGATCGACAGGCTCCGGAAGAACAGCAGGACGGGCTCGAAAGCCTTCTCCAATGGCCGGATCGAGCCGACCAGGATGCCGGACACCACGCCGAGGCTGGTGCCGACCGCGAATCCGGACAGCCCGCGCCGCAGGCTCGGCCACACCTGCTCGCGCAGCGCGCCATCCGAGGACAGACCCTCGACGAGGCTGGCCAGCACCGTCTGCGGCGGAGTCAGGAATTTCGGGTCGAGCACCCCGGTGGCGGTGGCGGCCCACCAGGCGAACAGGAAGCCCGCGACCCCGAGGGTGCCGTAGAGGTACCTGTCGTATTCGGCCAGCCGGGCCCGCCACAGCTTGGGCGGGGCGCTGGCGCCGGAGACCACCGTGGTGTCGGTGGCCGCCGCGGCAGACAGCTCAGTTGTTACCAACTTCGACCTCCTCTTTCAGGATCTGGGCGACCTGCCCACGGATCCGGCCGAACTCGGCGCTGGCACGGGAGTCGTCATCACGGGGCCGCGGCAGATTCACATCGATGAGAGCTTTGACGGCACCGGGGCGTTTGGTCATGACCGCGATGCGGTCGGACAGGAAGATCGCCTCGTCGATCGAGTGGGTGACGAACAGGATGGTCTTCTTGCGCGCACCCGATTCCCAGATCCGCAGCAGCTCGTTCTGCAGGAATTCCCGGGTCTGGGCGTCCAGTGCGGCGAACGGTTCATCGAGGACCAGTACCTCGGGGTCATAGGCCAGCGAACGGGCGATGGCCACCCGCTGCCGCATACCGCCGGAAAGCCGGTGCGGCAGAAGGTGAGCGAAACTCTCCAACCCGACGGTCTTGAGGATGCGGTCGGAGATCTTGCGGCGTTCGGCCGCCGAGACCGACCGCACCTTGAGGCCGACCTCGACGTTCTTCTGCACCGACAGCCAGGGGAACAGGGCGTAGCTCTGGAACACCACCCCGACGTTCTTGTTCACCCCGCGCACCGCCGCGCCGTCGAGGGTGAGCGTGCCGCCGTCATAACTCTCCAGGCCGGCCAGGATGTTGAGAAAGGTGGACTTGCCGCATCCGCTGGGACCGAGCAGCGAGAGGAACTCGCCCTCGCGGATGTCGAGATCGAAGTCGCGCAGCACCTCGATCACGGATGCCTTCTCGCCCCTGATCGCCTTGCCGACGTGGGGGAACTCCTTGTGCAGGCCTCTGGCCTGGATCTTGACGGCCTGGCCGGTGTCAGCGGCCGGCCGGTCGATCAGTGGCTGTGCCATATCGTCTCTCAGATCTCGGTGTCGGTCAGGACTTCGGTGTTCTCGGACTGCGACTCGATGAGTTCGGGCCCTTTCGCGTACGGGTTGAACTCGTTGGTGGCGACGTCCTCTGGCGTGAGCTCCGCCTCGGCGGGGGTCAGCGTGCCCACCCGGTCGGCCAGGCCCCACCAGAACCCGGTCTGCTCCTTGTCGAGGATCAGATTGTTGGTGTAGTAGTGCTTGGTCACCTGGTCGGTGGGGAAGCCGGTGAGTCGCGCCACCGTTTCGCGGTACTCCTGGGGGTGGGCGTTGGCCCAGTTGGCCACCTTGGCCAGCACGCCGACAAATTCCTTGGTCTGCTCGGGGTACTTGCGGATGAACTGGCCACTGGCGCTGATCGGGGCCAGGCCGCCGTCCTCACCGGAGTTGTCGAAATCGGAGAACGCCACCTTGAGCGCCGGATCGGTGCGCAGCACCCCGTTCAGCGGCGGGTGGATGACCGCGAGGTCCACCTCACCCTGCTCCAGGGATTGTGGCATCTGACTTTCGGCCTGGGTGAGGAACTTGACTTTCGTGATGTCGACATCGTTCTTGACCAGGTAGTCCTTGAGGATGAACTCGGCGCAGCCCTTCAGCGAGTTCAACGAAACGGTCTTACCCTCGATGGATTCGAGGTTGTCCGGACTGATATCGGAGTCGGCGCGCACGAAATACTCCATGTGTGGCTCGTCCTGGGTGGTGTAGGTCCGCGACGCGATGACCTTCAGATCGACCCCGGCGGCGATCGCCGACAGCGATCGGTTGAACATGAACGAGGCGAAGCTGACATCCCCGGTGCCCAGCAGCGCGGGCAGCTGGCCGGAATCCACGTCGCCCAGGTACTCCGGACGCAACCCGGTGCCCTCCCAAAGGCCGAACTCGTCGGCGAGCTTCACCAACGAGGGGCTGTTCTTGGCCTCCACCCATTTGAAGAAGACCGGGTTGTTCGGATCCGACGGGACGACTTCCTCGGCCCGGGTCGAGGATTCGCCCGGTGAGCAGGAGACCAGCGTGGCTCCCGCGATGACCGCGGCGATGACGGCGGTGGCGCCGCGATGAAAACGGCTGTGCGCTTGAAAGGTTGATGGCATGTCGTCCGCTCAGATCTCGGTGTCGGTGAGTACTTCGGTGTTATCGGCCTGGGACGCGATCAGCGCCGCCGACGGTGCGTACGGGTTGAACTCGTTGGTGGCGATGTCCTCGGGTTCGAGAGCCGCTTCCTGCGGGGTGAGCACACCGACGCGGTCGAGCAGACCCCACCAGAAGCCGGTCTGCTGTTCGTCGAGAATCAGGTTGTTGGTGAAGTAGTACTTGGTGACCTGTTCGATCGGTAGTCCGGTGAGCCGTGCGACAATCGCCCGGTACTCCTCGGGATGGGCGTTGGCCCAGTTCGCCACCTTGCCGAGCACCCGGACGAATTCCCTTGTCTGCTCTGGATATTTGCGGATGAACTCGCCGCTGGCGCTGATCGGTGCCAGGCCACCGTCGCTGGCCGATGTGTCGAAATCGGAGAACGCGACCTTGAGCGCGGAGTCGGTGCGCAGCACTCCGTTGAGCGGGGGATGGATGACGGCCAGATCGACGCCGCCCTGCTCCAGAGATTGGGGCAGCAGATTCTCGGCCTGGGTGAGGAACTTGACCTTGGAGATGTCGACGTCGTGTGCGACCAGATAGTCCTTGAGGATGAACTCCGCACAGCCCTTCAGCGATGACAGCCCGACGGTCTTGCCTTCGAGCTGTCTGAGATTGGACCCGTCGAGGTCGGAGTCCGACCGCACGAAGTACTCCATGTGCGGCTCGTCCTCGGTGGTGTAGGTCCACGACGAGATCACCTTCAGGTCGACACCGGCGGCGACGGCCGACAGCGCGCGGTTGAACATGAAACCGGCGAAGGTCACGTCCCCGTTGCCGAGCAGCGCGGGCATCTGACCGGAATCCACTTCTCCCAGGTACTCCGGGCGTACCCCGGTGCCCGCCCACAGGCCGAGTTCGTCGGCGATCTTGACCAGCGAGGGCTGGCTCTTCTTCTCCGCCCACTTGAAGGCCACCGGGTTGTTCGGATCCAGCGGCACCACCGCTTGTGCCTCAGCCGGACCGGTATCGGAGGAACAGCCGGTGAACGCGGTGGCGGCCAGCGCCGCGGCGAGCAGGGCGGCGGCGCCACGGCGGATCCGGGTGCGCGCCGCGGGGGCCGATGTTTGTACCATGACAACCTACTTCAAAGGCAGTGGAATCCAACGCCATTCATCGTTGCCGTATCTGCGCCCGCGGACAAGGAATAAACTCCGCCACGATCTTTAAGTACGTGGTCAGCGGGCCGGCGACAGTGCCGACAGCACCTCGTCGGCGTCGGCCGTCCGGGGCGGGCGGCCGAGCCGGGCGTGTTCGGCGGTGATCCGCTGGATCAGCTCGTTGGCCGGCGCCGTCAGCCCGTGCTGTCGGGCCAGCAGCACGATTTCCCCGTTGAACCAATCGGTTTCGACATCGGTGTGGCCGCGGCTGACGCTTTGCCAGGTGGACCCGAAGTAGTCACCGCGCAGGCGCCCTCGCAGGAAGTCGCCGCGGCGCTCGGCATCGCGCTGGGCACTCACGACGGCAATCCCGGCGGCGTTCAGAACGTGTTCGCCCTCCGACCGTGCCTGTGCGACAAGCTCATCGGCCGCGGTCCCGGGCCGGAACGCGGCCGTCACCCCGTTGCCGAGGTTGGCAATCAGCTTCCGGTACTTCCACGCCATGATGTCGGGCCGTACCCGGGACAGGAATCCGGCGTCTTGCAGCGCCAGCGAGAACTGTTCGGCGGTGTCATCGGCGCCGGTGGGGTATCGGCCCAGATCGAGGATCCCGGCGACGGGATGGCTCTGCTGCACAATGACCCCGGGCTCCAGATGTGCGGCCGACACGACAACGGCCACCGCATAGACATCGGCGAACCGGCGCAGCGCGGCCGGCTCATTTGCGACCCCGTTCTGTGCGACGAAGACGGGGCTCCCGGGCGGCGCATGGGCTGCCAGGTCGTCGAGTGCGGCAGCGCTCTGGTGACTCTTGACGGCCAGCACCACCAGCGGACCGGAATCCCAGTCGATATCGGCGGCCCCGGCGGCCGCGTGTACCGCAACGGTATCGGTGCCTGCGCCGTTGACCAGGCGCAGCCCGTCGTACCGGATGGCATCCAGATGTGCGCCGCGTGCCACTGCGGTCACCGCGTGGCCCGCGAGCTGCAACCTGGCCGCGATCAGGCCGCCGATCGCGCCCGCCCCGTAGACGACGACCGGGCGGTGCGCGGACACCGTCACCGCGCAGATCCGGCGTCGAGCAGATCGGCCAGCACCAGGTCGCGGGTGATGGCCGCGACGAGCCGGGGCACCCCGATACGCAGACTGGGCACATCACCGACCGGCCGGCCGAAACTGACATTCGCGCCGATGCTGAACACATGGATATCGGCGAGCCAGGGTGCACTGCCGGGATTCTTCTGGGTCAGCTCGTACCCGGCGCCGAGATACGGTGCCACCGACAGCAGATCGTTGCGCCGATGGGCCGGCGGCGTGTACATGTCCTGCCAGAGTGCGGTCAGCGGTGCGATGGTTTGCAGCTCGCCGCGGGTGCGCGGGTCCTGCTGGTAGCCGGTACCGGCGATCACGAAGTCGAACACCTCGATACCGTCGGCGGCGTCGACCCGAACCCGGCCACCCTCTTCGGTCGCCGCCGTCCACGGCGCCGACACATGCAGGCGGTAATTGTCGAACGCCGCGGCCCGGCGCACCGAATCCTCGGGCACGTTCGCGCCCGCATCGGAGACCTTCCAGCGCAACTCCCAGCGCCGGTCATCGGGTAACAGGTGAAAGGCGTCCTGCACCAATGGATTCGGGCGGTTCGCCAGATTGGCGACGACGACCTCGGGCCTGCGAGTGTAGACGTGCACTGCACCCGCCCCGGCCTCCAGCGCGGTGGCCGCGGCATCGAAGGCCGAGGCCGCAGCGCCCAGCACTGCGACCGAGCGGCCCTGCAGCGCAGCAAAATCGATGGTGTCGGCGGTGTGTGCCCACAGGGTGCGCGGCAGGCCGGTCAGCACCTCGGGGATGTGCGGGCCGCCGGTGCCCGCTACCCCGCCGGCCAGCACCACCTTGCGTGTCGTCTCGGTCCAGCGGCGCCCGTCCTGCTCCAGGGTCAGCACCACGGCGCGCTCTCCCGGTGCGATATCGGTGACCCGGATGCCCCGGCGGGTCGGCACACCGGTGACGCGGGCGAACCAGCTCAGGTAGTCGGCCCATTCGGTGGTGGGGATGCGGTCGATGTCATCGAAAGCCGCGGTGCCGTTGCGGCTTTCGAACCACGCCCGGAATGACAACGCGGGGTTTCCCAGCTCGGGCCCGGAGATCGTCTTGCCGGTGCGCAGCGTGCGCATCCGGGCCTTGCTGCGCCAGGCGGAATCGGATTCGGATTCGCCTGCGTCGATCACCGAGACGCGGGCGACGCCGGCCCGCAGCAGCGCGTGGGCGGTGGTGATGCCACTCTGCCCGCCACCGATGACCGCGACATCGTGGTCGACATCGGTGCGCTCGGCGATCCAGTTGTTACCGTCCAGGCCGAGAAGTCGCAGGGATTCACGGGCGGCCTCATCGGCGAGCGCCTGGTCGTCCAGGATGCTGTCGCGGGTGATCTCGGTGGTCATCCGGCCACCGCCCCGGCCAGCAGGTTGGCGTTGGCGGGCCGTTCGAGGCCGTAGTGACCGCGCAGGGTGGTGGCGGTGTACTCCCGGCGGAAAAGGCCGCGGTCCCGCAGGATCGGCACCACGTGATCGACGAACAGCTCCAGTCCCGACGGCAGCACGGGCGCCATCACGTTGAAACCGTCGGCGGCACCTCGGCGGAACCAGTCCTCGATCGTGTCGGCGACCTGTTCCGGTGTGCCGGTGAAGGTGCGGTGCCCACGGCCCCCGCCGAGCCTGCCGATCAACTGACGGACGGTGAGCTTCTCGCTGCGTGCCAGTTCGACGATCAGGGTGTAGCGGCTCTTGGCGCCCTCGATGGCGTCCTCGGGCAGCAGCTCGTCGGGCAGCTGTCGGTCGAGGTCGAGCTCCTCGACCGGAATCCGCAGCGTTGTGGCGAGCTGTCTGTGGGCATACTCCGGCACGATGGCCTCCTCCAGTTCACGGTCCCTGGCTACCGCCTCGGCCTCGGTGCTGCCGATGACCGGGACGATGCCGGGCAGGATTTTGATGGTGTCGGGATCTCGGCCGGCTGCAACGGCCCGGGCCTTCAGATCGGTGTAGAACTCCAGGCCATGTTCCAGGGTCTGCTGCGCGGTGAACACCGCCTCTGCGTGCCGGGCCGCGAAACCCCGGCCGTCCTCCGAGGATCCGGCCTGGACCAGCAGCGGATACCCCTGCGGGGAACGCGGGATGTTCAGCGCCCCTTCCACCGAGAAGTACCGCCCGCGGTGGGCGGCCGGATGGATCTTGCTGTCATCGCCCCAGACCCCGTTCGTCTTGTCGGCGACGATGGCATCGTCTTCCCAGCTGTCCCAGAGCTTCTGCGCGACCTCGACGAACTCCTGGGCGCGCGCGTAGCGATCGGCGTGCGCCGGCAGCTCATCGAGGCCGAAGTTGCGGGCTGCCTCGACCGTGGCGGTGGTGACGATGTTCCAGCCGGCCCGGCCAGCGCTGACATGATCCAGGGAGGCGAACCGACGGGCGAGGTTGTAGGGCGTGTTGTAGGAGGTGGACGCGGTGGCGATCAGACCGAGATGCCGGGTCGTCGAGGCGAGCACGGTCAGCAGGGTCAACGGCTCCAGCACGCCCAGCGGCCGGCGGCCGACATTCCCGTTGAGTTGCGGGCTGTCGGCCAGGAACACCGAATCGAACGTTCCGCGCTCGGCGGTCTCGGCCAACCGGACATAGTGCGCGACATCGGTGGCGGCAAAGGGATCACTCTCGGTGAGCCGCCACGAAGCCTCGTGGTGGCCGGTGCTCATCAAGAATGCGTTCAGGTGCAGCTGTCCACCCAATGTGGGTACCCCTTCGGGCTCGTAGCGTTTCACGTGGCGGCCCGACGTCGGCCGGCCTGTCAGGTTCACACGCTAACGACGCGGCAGGCAAAGATCAGCACACTCTGCCTACGGGAAACCTGTAGCACGACTGCGTCGATCGGTATCGAGTACTGCCATCCCATCCCATCGCAACGGACAGCGGTGAGCAGATCACCGGTATCCGCATCGCGCGCGGCTATGTCGCTTGGCGGAACTGCCTGCCGGGCATGGTCGGAACGGCGCCGATGAGCTTGCGCGCATACTCGCTGCTGGGATTTCGGACGATGTCTGCAGCGTGCCCGTACTCGACGATCACGCCTTCATTGAGCACGGCGAGCCGGTCGCTCGTCCCGGCGATGGAGCCGATGTCGTGAGATACGAACACGATGGAGAGGCCGTGCTCGGACCGCAGTTTCTTGAACAGTTCCAGCACGAGGATTCTGTTGCTCGCGTCCAATGCGCTGACCGGCTCGTCGCAGAACAGCAGCTTGGGGCGGGTGATCAGCGCCCGAGCCAGGACGATGCGCTGCCGCTGCCCGCCGGACACCTCGTCCGGACGGCGGTCCAGCAGCGCCGGGTCCAGCCCCACATCGGCAAAAACCTGCTCGGCGCGTTGCCGCGGCGTGTTGACCGAATCAATCGGGGCACCGAGGGTGAGCGGTTCGACCACCGAGCGCTCGATGGGCCAGTCCGGGTCCAGGCTGGACAGTGGATCCTGGAAGACGAATTGGATTGCACCGCCGTGCCGGAACCGGCGCAGCTCGCTGCCCGACAGATCGCCGATGTCCTTGCCGTCGAAGCGGATGGTCCCGGCATGAAGGTCAGTGAGTCCGAGCACCGTGCGACACAGCGTGGTCTTTCCCGAGCCGGTCTCACCGATCAACCCGAGGATCTCACCGCCCGCGACCTCGAGGTCGACGCCGGCGAGTACCTTCTGCTCGCCGTAGCCGACCTCGACGCCGGTGAGGCTAAGCAACGGTTGAGACATACCGGGCTTCCTCTGCGGTGGTGAACTTTTCGATGCCGTACCGCTCGTGCTCCTCGGCGAGCAGCCGGGTGTACTCGTGTTGCGGAGCGGTCAGCACGCTGCGCGCGTCACCGGACTCCACGATGTGCCCGTCGCGCATCACGATGATCTTGTCGCAGATCGATCCGACGACTGCCAGGTCGTGCGAGACGAACACGATGGACAGGCCGGTCTTGTCGCGGCGACTGCGCAACACGTCCAGTACCTGTGCTTGTACGGAGACGTCGAGAGCCGTGGTCACCTCGTCGGCGACGAGTAGCGAGGGTTCGCCGGCAAGGGCGATCGCGATGACCGTCCGCTGCAACATCCCGCCGGAGAGCTCGCGGGGCACCTTGCCGCCGACAGCGCCAGGCTCCAGGCCGAGTTCGGCGAGGAGGGCCTCGGCCCGCTGCCTGGCGTCCCGTCGTGTGATGCCGTGCTGCAACCGCAGCGTCTCCTGCAGCTGTCGACCCACCGGCATCGTCGGGTTGAGATAGGAGCCGGGGTCCTGGAAGACGGCCGAGATGACCCGTCCGCGCAGCGGCCGCCATTGGTGATAGCCGTACTCGAGCACGTCCTGACCGTTCAATTCGACCACGCCGCCGGTGACCCGGAGTTGCTGGGGGAGGATGCCGAGCACCGTCTTGCAGGTCACCGACTTGCCACTGCCGGATTCTCCGACGACGCCGAGGATTTCACCGGCGCCGAGTTCGAAACCGATGCCCTCGATCACCGGTCTGGGCTGCTTGACCGTGGCGACGGTGAGGCCGTCCACACGAACCAGGGGTGTGTTCATCGCCGGGCTCCTTCTCCGGTGCGCGAGCTGGGCTTGGCCTGCAGCAGGTAGAGCCCGCTGGCGATCTGCTTGTGGTCGGCGGGGCGCCGTGCCAGATCCGCGATGCCGTTGAGCGCGACCACCGTCGCCGTGATGAGGAACGCCGGGTAGAGCGGCGCCCATGGTTTCTGACCGAGGTAGCCGAGATCGGCGGAGATCAGCCCGCCCCAACTCGGCTCCGGCGGCGTGATGCCGATGCCGAGGAAGGTGAGGCTGGAGACGATGATGAGCCCCGTGGCGACCGAGGTTGCGGCCGCGATGAGAATCGCCGGGATCACCTTCGGCAGAATGTGCCTGGTGACCACATACCAGGTGGATCCGCCGTACAGTCTGGCGCTCTCGACATAATGTGCCTGCCCGACTTGCAGGGTGGCGGCACGGGTGACGCGGTAGAACAGCGGGGCTGTCATGACGCCGACGACGATCATCGCCTGGTGCAGTCCGTTGCCGATGAGCTGTGTCACTGCGACTGCGAAGGTCAGGAACGGCACCGCGATCAGGGTGTCGATGACCCGAAGGCTGAGCCATTCGAACCAGCGCTGGGCGTAGACCGACAGGACGGCGGCGGGGACACCGACAGTGAATGCGACGCCGGCGGCTTCCAGTGCGGCGAGCACGGAAATCCGCGAGCCGTGCAGCAGCCGGCTCAGCACGTCCCGTCCCAGGTAGTCCGTGCCGAGCCAATGCGACGACGAGGTCGCGGCCAGCGTGGCGTCGCTCCCTGCGAGTGGGTCGTGTGGCGCCAATGCCGGGCCGAACACCGCGAGAAGCACGACGAAGACCGCGAAACCGACGCTGACCCAGCCGTATACCCCGAGTCTGTGGAGTCCCGAGGCCAGCCGAGACTGACGGCGTGGCGGTGCGGAGGCGTGGGCCGTCATATCGAGGTCCTGCGATCGGGCGAGAACGTGTTGAGGGCGGTGTTGACCAGTGTGTTGAAGATGAGTACCAGGATCACAGCGACGATAAGCGCGCCCTGCACGACGGGCAGGTCCCCGCCGGTGGCGGCCTTGGCGGTGAAGACGCCGTAACCGGCCATGGAGAAGACCGACTCGGTGATGATCGCGCCGCCGAGGACGGTGGGAAACTTCAAGCCGAGGATGGACAGCGCGGGCCCTATTCCGTTGCGCAACGCGTGGACAAAGATGACGCGCTTCTTAGAGAATCCCCGCAGTATCGCGCCGGTGACGTAGTTACCTTCCAGACTGCCGACCAGCCCGGCACGAACCTGTCTGGCCAGATCGCCGATGGTCTCCAGGCTCAGCGCGATCGCGGGCAGGGTGATGGTCCAGAGCCATCGGGCGGGATCCTGCTCCAAGGGGACGTACCCGCCGGACGGGAACCAGCCGAACTTCACCGCGAAGATCGAGATCAGCAGGACGCCGACCACGAAGGCGGGGATCGCGGTCCACGCCGACGACAGCACGGTGATGATCCGGTCGGTGATCCGGCCCTGCCGCAGTGCGGCCAGAACACCGAAGCCGAATCCGAAGGTGACGCCGATGACCATCGCGAACAGTGCGACCGACAGTGAGACCGGCGCGGTGTCGAGCAATTGTTGCAACACCGGTTGTCCGTTGCGCCAGGAGTTTCCGAAGTCGCCGGTCAGCAGGCCGCCGAGCCAGTCGAAGTATTGCACCCACAGGGGCCGGTCCAGGCCCCACTCCCGTTCGATGGCGCGGACCATCTCCTCGGTGGCGTCGTCGCCGGCGACGATGGCTGCCGGGGTCACCTTGCTGATGATGCCCAGGCTGAACGTGAGCACCGTCGCCAGCAGAAACACGAAGACAGTGACCACGCTGAGGTGAAGTACGGTGTGCAGCCACCGGCGTCGTCCCCGCGCCGCCGCCGGCGCCGCGACGGGGTTGACCGGGTCGAGGGTGCGTTCGTCGAGTGTCGCCGTCATGTCGACGCCGGAGTCGTTGCGGGGCAAGACATTATGAGACCATCACGTTTTCCCAGCGGATCTGTCCCTGGCGCTCGTCCAGGCCGGATACGCCCTCGCTGGTGATGAAGGTCCACGGGATGTCGAACAGGTAGTTCGAGGGGTTCTCCTCGGTGGCGACCCACACCGTCTCCTTGAGGACGTCCAGGTAACCCGGGTCGTCGAGTGGGGTGAGGCGCAGATTGCTCAGCGCATCCTGGAACCGGTCGGAGGCATACGGCGCGGAGAGGTTCATCAGACCGGTCCGCCCGTAGTACGCGATGAGCGCCTGTACCGGGGATTCGCGCCCGGTGGAGGAGGTCTGCGCGATCGAGGCGGGTTTGTACTCGCCGGTGTTGAGCCGCTTGGACTCCTCCGGTGTGGTGACCTTGATGCTGACGTCCACACCGATCTCGTTGAGCTGCAACTGGACCAGTTCGGCGATCGCCGGGTTGCGCCCGTCGTTCCAGAACTCCAGCTTGAGCTCGCCGTCATCGTAGCCGGCCTCCTTGAGCAGTGCCTTGGCCCGCTCCGGATCGTGCGGCCAGACGTCGTCTTTGGCGTTGTTGTTCTGCGGGTACCGGAAGGGGAACGCCTGATTGCTGGCCTGACCATGGCCGAGGGTGATCTTTTCCACGAACTCGTCGCGGTCCCAGGCGTAGCGGAATGCCTCGACCACCTTGGGGTTGTCGAACGGCGCCTTTGTGTTGTTGATGTTGACACCGTAGATCTGGCCCGTTTCGGTGTAGATCACCTTCAGACCGTTGGTGGTCTCGGCCTGTTGTCCCTGCGCCGGTGGCGCCATCGCCACGTTGTACAGGCCGGTCTGGACGGCGCTGACCACCGAGGCCGCATCGGTGCGCGGGTAGACCGTGATCTTGTCGATCTTGATCTGGTCGGCCTTCCAGTAGTCCGGATTCTTCTCGAACGTGGCGTGATCGTCGCGGACGAATTCGGTGATCCGGAACGGTCCGGCGCCCACCGGCCATTCCTCGAGCTTCTTCTGATCATCCTGTGCGGCTTTGGGACTGGCGATGAGGCCCGGACGCCCGGCGACGAGCAGCGGGATCTGGTAGTCGGCCTGGGAGAGGGTGAACTTCACCTCCAGGTCGTTGACCGCCTCGACGGTCTGCACGGTCTGCAGCAACTCGATGTTGCGGGAGTCCTCCTGAGTCTTCTTCCGCTCGATATCGAATTTCACGGCCGCGGCATTGACCGGCTCGCCGTCGGTGAACTTCTGGTTGGGGCGAAGCTTGAAGGTGATCTCATCACCGGCTTCGTTGTAGCTCCAGCTCTCGGCCAGACCTGGTTGGGCGTTGCCGTCCTTGTCGAGTTGGGTGAGCCCCTCATAGGGGATGTTGAGGGCGAAGATGTCCCAACCGATCTGCGCGGTCACCGGATCCCAGGTGGTCGCCAGGTCGATTGCCCACTTGATTTCGCCACCGCCGGACGCGCTGGTGTTGCTGCCGCCGCCGCAGGCCGCGGCCAGCGATGCGATGAGGGCAAGTGCGATCGAGACCGCGAAGATTCTCGGACGGCGTTTCATAGTCTCCTCCAGATGCGTACGGGTAGGTCAGGCGAACGCCGAGCGGGACGTGACACCCTCGGTGTATTCGTTCTTGTAGATGCCCTTGGCCTGCAGAAGCGGGACAACGTGATCCACGAAGTCGACGAGGCTGTTCGGCGTCACGGCCGGGTTGAGGTTGAAGCCGTCGGCGGCGCCGGAGATGAACCACTGCTCGATCAGGTCGGCGACGTGCTCGGCGGACCCGACGAAGCGCAGATGCGCGTTGCCGGCATCGGTGACGCGCAGGATCTGGCGCAATGTCGCCCCCTGTCGGGCATGGCTTCCGACGATGACATGGAAACTACGGCCCCCCGAGATGGTCGCCGGATCCGGCAGGCGGTCGACGGGGAACGGATCGTCGAGTGCGACATCGTGTAGTTCGATGCCCAGTCGCGCACCGAGAATCGCGACCGAACGCTCCGGTGGATTGAGCGCACCGATCTGCTCCTCGAGGGCCCGGGCCTCGGCATCGGTGCTCGCGACGATGGGGATCAGGCCAGGCAAGATCTTTACCGGTGAACCGGGGCGGCCTAGATTGCGCTGGCGCCGATGAATGTCATCGCGAAATGTGCGCGCCTCGTCGATACTGCGCGCTGCGCTGTACACCGCGTCGGCCCAGGTAGCGGCCAGCTGGCGGCCATCCTCGGAGGTACCGGCCTGGAACACGAGGGGGCGACCCTGCGGGGAGCGCGCGATGTCCAGCGGTCCCCGCACCGTGAAGTACTTGCCGTCGTAGTCGATCGGGCGGATCCTGCTCTGGTCGGCCTGTCGCCCAGCGGCCTTGTCCAGGACGAGAGCATCGGAGTCCCAGCTGTCCCAGAGCAGGAACAACACCTCCAGGAACTCGTGCGCCCGGGCGTAGCGCTCCTCGTGGTCGGGCAGATCGTCGTAGCCGAAATTTGCTGCGGCCCCGGCAGTCCCGGAGACCGCGACATTGATCCCGGCCCGCCCCTTGCTCAGGTGGTCCAGCGAGGCGGCCTGCCGTGCGATCTGGTACGGGTGCTGGAACGAGGACGACAGGGTGGCGATGAGGCCGATGTGCTCGGTGGTCGCGACGAGCGAGGCCAGCAGGGTGAACGGTTCCAGCGGCGAGAACAGGGTGTGCCAGTCCTCTTCGTTGTGCACCGGAGAGTTCGCCAGAAAGAGGCCGTCGAACAGGCCGCGCTCGGAGATCGCGGCGATCTCCTGGTAGTAGTCCAGGTCGTGTGCACGCTCCGGCGTGGCGTCGGGATGACGCCACGCGCCCTGGGTAAAGCCGATCGCGCGGATGATCGAGTTCAGGACGAGCTTGGACATTGGGATTCGCTTCCCCGGGTCGTGGCATGCCGGGCGCACACAGGAGAGTCCAGCCTCGCCGGGCAGCCCACGATTCTCCAGCGGTTCTGGCTACGGGAATCGTGCGGAACAACTTAACTGTGGGCTAGGACACGGTCGGGTCGACGAAGGACACCAGCCCGTCGCGCTCCAGTTCGGCGACGATGGTGTCACCCCAGGCGACGTACCAATCGAGATTGGCGCGGCGCTGCTCGAGCGTCAACGGTTCGGGAATGCGCTCGGCCGGATCCAGCGCCCGCTGGGCCGATCCGGTGCCGACCGGCCGGCCGGCCGCCTGCCAGGCCGCGGTGCCGCCGTCCAACGCCCGCGCCCGCCGGGTGGCGGCGTGCTCGGCGGCCGCCAGCCGGGCCAGCCGGCCATCGGCAGAGGTGAAGACGATCTCGGCATCGGCGGGGAGCTGATCCAGGGTACGGTGCAGCGAGGACCGCAGCGCCACCACCGAACCGGGGATGTGATGGCGCACCTGGACATACTGGCGCGCCGGCTCAAGGTCGACGATGACGGTCGTGCTCTGGTCGGCGTGGACCAGGGCCGCCAGTTCCTCGACGTCCACGGTGCGCGCGCCGGTTTCGGCGGGTGTTGATCCGACGGGCTCGGGTCCGGTGATCAGTCGATCGGCGGGATCGAGCAGGTAGACGGTGACATCGGGCAGTCCGAGCTGGATCAGCCAGGAGGCGGTGGTGCGGGCGCGCACGCCGTCGGCGTCATCGACGAGGATGACGCGACCGTTGCGGCTGCCGATGTGGAAGTCGGTCTTCTGCACCAGCTGACCGCCCGGCACCGCACGTGCACCCGCCAGGTGACCGGCCTCGTACTCCTCGGGGGTCCGCACGTCGAAGATGTAGAGCGAGCGGTTGTCGGCCTGTGCCACCGCGTCGTCGAAGGCCGAGCGGGAGATCTCCCGGACACCGAAGCGTGCGGCGATCGCAGTGGCCGCGGCCACCGCGTGGGCGCGATTGGCGTCGCTGGGTGCCGCGGCGACCGCGTCGTCACCCCGGCCCGGTTCGTATCCGGCCAGCAGCCACGCCGTGGTGCCGTTCTCCAACGAGACGACAGGATTGGGGAACCCGGCGTTGATGAGGGTCTGGGCGCCGATGATGGCGCGGGTCCGGCCCGCGCAGTTCACCACGACCTGGGTGGTGGGATCGGTGACCTGATCGAAGGCGCGGTAGAGCAGTTCGGGGCCCGGCGCGTCGATACCGCCGGGGATGCTGATGGCCTGGTACTCGTCGAACGGGCGGGTATCGAGGATGACGATGTTCTCGCCGGCATCGATCTTGGCCTTGAGCGTCTCGGCGGTCAGTCGCGGTGTGTGGTAACGCCGTTCGACGTACTCGCCGAGCGCCTTGCTCAAGGCGCTGAAGTTGGTGATGAGGTGGTACCCGGCGGCCACCCAGGCCTCGTTACCGCCGTCCAGCCAGCGCACGTCGGTGTAACCGAGCGCCAGGGCCAGACCCGCCGCCTGCGCGGCCAGCCCGTCGTCGGCACCTGAGGCGAACACGATCGGGACGTCCACGCGGGGCGCCAGCGTCGGCAGCCGCAGTTCCACTTCGCTGGCCGGCACCGGAACCGCCACCGAGATGTGGCCGCCGGTATAGGCGTCGCCCTCGCCGGCATCGGCGAGTACCAGGTCCGTGCGCGCCTCCAGCAGTGCGCGCAGTTCCGCCACCGAGATGGTGCTCGCAGGGGCCCGGTCTGGTGCGGTCTGTCCGTCGAGCGTCTGAGTCACGTCGCCAGCATTGCCTCCGGGATGGCCGCGACCAAGGACACTCGGCTACGAGGACCCTGTAGTTGTTCTTAACTTGGTGTCGATGAAAGCCCGGTTATGACAGTTGTTTTCGGGTGACCGATCCAGTTGCGGACGGACCGCCGCATGGCATGCTTGAACAATGTGGAACTCATTCGACACCGGAGGAGACGCCGGCGTATCGGCGCAGATCATCAGTTATCGCAGCGGCGACGAGGATATCCACGCCTACCACGCCCGGCCGGCGGCATCGGACCGGTCACGGCCCGGCATCGTGCTGATCCACCACCTGCCGGGCTGGGATGAGTTCTACCAGGAGTTCGCCGAGCGGCTGGCCCGCCACGGTTACGACGTGATCGCTCCCGATCTCTACTGCCGGGCCGGGCACTCCACCCCCGACGATGTCGCGGCCAAGGTGCGCAGTGAGGGCGGCGTCGCCGACGATCAGGTGGTCGCAGATCTGGCTGCAGCCCGCAGCTGGCTGTTCGACCGACCGAACAGTAACGGCAGGGTCGGCATCATGGGGAGCTGCTCGGGCGGCAGGCATGCCGTGCTGACCGCCTCACGCGTCCCGGGATTCGATGCCGTCGTCGACCTGTGGGGCGGAGCGATCGTGGCGGCGCCGGATCAGCTGAACGACAAGCGCCCGGTCGCGCCGATCGACTACACCGCAGATCTGCAGGCACCGCTGCTGGGCATTTTCGGTAACGACGACCAGAGTCCCTCGCCTGAGCAGGTCGATATTCATGAGCGGGAATTGCAGAGGCTTGGAAAGGATTTCGAATTCCACCGATATGACGGCGCCGGGCATGGGTTCTTCTACTATCACACCCCGCGGTATCGGCCCGAGCAGACGATGGACGCCTGGGGCAAATTGTTCACCTTTCTCGACCACCGACTCGCGGCAGACTGAAGGAGATCGCCATGTGCACCCACATCACCACGACGGCTGCCGTCACCGGTTCGGGTAAGGGCGCCTCGGGCTGGTTTCCGGTCACACAGGTCAGCGTCGGGTACGACCACGCCACCCAGGGCACCGACGAGCATGCTCTGCTGCTGGATTTCGTGAACTACGACGTCGGTCTGGGTGCCCGGGTGGCGGTGGAACTCGATCTGAAATCTGCGCGGGCCCTGCTGGAATCGCTGCAGGTGGTCATCGCCGACGCCGCGGCGTCCGGGGTGTAGCCGGCTCAGACGAGCGATCACGCAGGCAGCTCGAGTCCGAGATGGCCTCGCAGCGTGGACGTCTTGTACTCGCTCCGGTAGATCCCACGGCGTTGGAGCTCGGGTACGAGGTGATCGACGATCCGCTCCAGACCATCCGGGAACACGTCGAAATTTACGTTGAATCCGTCGGCGCCGCGCTCACGGAACCACTCCTCGATATCGTCGGCAACTTGTACCGGGCTGCCGACGATGGTGCGGTGGCCGCTGGCGATATTGCGGTCGATGAGCTGGCGGACGGTGAGCCCCTCAGCCCGCGCGACATTGAGGACACCGTTGGCGAACCCGATGCTGCGGGGTTTCCACTGCGGATCGTCGAACAGCGCCCAGGGCAGTGGTTTGTCCAGATCGAGGCTGTCGACAGGGATCCCGAGTGAGTGCGAGAGGCCGGTGAGGCCGGAAAACCGGTCGTCCTCACCGCTGAGCTCCAGCAGCTGAGCTCGTCGGGCCTTCGCTTCTGCCTCGGTACTGCCGAGGATGATGAACAGGCCTGGCAATACCAGGATCTCTTCCTCGGCGCGACCGTACGCTCGGGCCCGACGCTTGAGCGTGCGATAGAAGTCCTGGCCGGTGCTCAGGGTGTGGGCGGCGCTGAACACCGCGTCGGCGTGCTTGGCGGCCAGTTCGATGCCCTGCGGGGATCCGCCGGCCTGCAGCACCACGGGTCTCCCCTGCGGGGAGCGTGGAAACTGAAAGGTCGCCTGCAGCCGAAGGTGCTCGCCGACGAAATCGACTCGGCGGACCTTGCTCGGGTCGACGAAGGTGCCGGACTGCTTGTTCGCGGTGAGAGCGTCGTCGTCCCAGGAATCCCAGAGCGCCTTGATGATCTGGAACGTTTCCTCCGCACGTCCGTAGCGCTCGTCGCGCTCGGGAAGTCGTTCGAGTCCATACTGTCGGGCTGCCGATTCGGCCATCGTCGAGACGATGTTGACCGCCGCCCGGCCGTCGGAGGCGAAGTCCAGGGAGGCGCCCAGCCGGGCGATGTCGTAGGGATGTCGAAACGTCGAGGAGACCGTGGCGACCACGCCGACGCGGGTGGTCGCCCGGGCCACCGCCAGCAGCGGGAAGAACGGGTCGTAGGCGTTCCAGGGACCAGATGTGCGGACCTCACCGAGGGTGTCGGCCAGGAACACCGCGTCGAGCAGGCCACGCTCGGCGATCCTGCCGAGCCGCTCCCACGCGTCGAGGCGCAGGAACCCTGTGGGGTCCTCACTGAGCTGCCATCCGCCGCTGCGGCCGCCGAGTCCGTTGGAGTTGACGTTGAGATGAAGTTGGCGGGTAGCCACACGTGCCTCCGGAGGGGTTGTCACGGAACGGGATTGAGGGCACCGCGAGAAGCTAGCGGCCGGCGCCGACCAGCCACTCCCGCGCGCGTACGCCCGGTTCCGCGGCCACCAGGGCCTGGGTCTCCGCCGCCTGGGGTGCGACGAGGACCTGTCCAGTGCCGCCCGTCTCCACGAGTCGGCCCTTGTGCAGCACGGCCACCGAATCGGCGAAATCACGGACGATCGCCAAGTCGTGGGAGATGAAGAGGTAGGTCAGACCGCGGTCACGCTGCAGCTCCTTCAGTAGGTCGATGACCTGAGCCTGGGTCACGGCGTCCAGTGCCGACAGGGGCTCGTCGAGGGCGATGATCTTGGGGTTGAGCGCCAGTGCGCGAGCGATGGCCACACGTTGGCGCTGCCCTCCCGAGAGCTCGGCCGGACGGCGAACACCGAGCCGTTGCGGCAACGCAACGGCGTCGAGCAGCTCTGCGACGCGGTTCGCCCGCTCCGCCCGCGTACCGATACGGTGCGCGCGCAGGGGTCCTCCGACGATGGCGGCCACCGACGAGCGCGGGTTGAGCGATGCGTAGGGATTCTGATGGACCAGTTGAATGTGCCGCCACAGCTTCTGCCGTCGGCCGGCGCGCGAGGCGTTCACCGCCTCGCCGTCCACGATCACGGTGCCCGATGATGCGCCCTCGAGACCGAGCACGATCCTGGCAACAGTCGTCTTACCGGACCCGGACGCGCCGACCAGAGCGAATGCCGACCCGGCAGGCACCTCGAAGCTGAGGTCGTCGACGGCGGTGACGGTCCCACTGCGGCGACCCCGGACCGGGAAGGTCTTCGACACGCCGTCGACCGAGATGGCGGCAGGCGCCGACGTGTCGACCTTCGGTATGTCGACATCGCGGGTCCGTACCCCGTGCAGCAGGAACCGGGTGTACGCACTGCGCGGCGCCACCACCACGGTCCTGGTGGCATCGTCTTCGACCACCCGACCGTCCTTGAGAACCAGTAGCCGCGAAGCGAAGTCGGTCGCGAGGGCCAGGTCGTGGGTGATGAACAGGACCGTCGAACCGTTCTCGGCGGCGAGCCGGGCGAACACCTCGAGGATCTGGCGCTGCACCGTGGCGTCGAGCGCCGACGTCGGTTCATCCGCGATCAGGAGATCGGGTGACAACGCGAAGGCGATCGCGATGAGGACACGCTGCTTCTGGCCGCCGGAGAGCTGATGTGGGTACTGCCGCAACCGGCGCTCGGGGTCATCGATACCGACCTGCTGGAGCAGGGCGATCGACCGTTCCCGCACCTCGGCCGCGGAGAGCTCCCGTCGGTGCAGCAGGAACACCTCGGCAAGTTGATATCCGATGGTGCGGACCGGGTTCAGGGAGGTCCCCGGATCCTGGGGAACGAAACCGATTCGGTCGCCGCGGATCCCGGCGAGTTGCCTGCGATCGGCGCCCAGCAGTTCGCGACCGTGGAACCGCACGTGCCCGCTCGCGGTGAAGGAGTCGGGCAGCAACTGCAGCACGGTGTTGACCAATGTCGACTTGCCTGAGCCGGACTCTCCGACGATCGCCAGGAACTCACCGCTGCGGACGTCGAGGGTGATGTCGTCCAGGACGGCGTGGTCGTTCACCGACACGGTGAGGCCCTCGATGGCCAGCAGTGGGTCCCCGGCGATCTCGTTGCGGGCGTTCACACCAGCCGCCACTGCTGGATCCGCCTGCTGATCCGGGCGAACGAAACGACTGTCACGATGAGCACGATTCCCGGCAGGGTGGTGATCCACCAGGCCTCGGCCAGATAATTGCGGCCCTCGGAGATGATGAGACCCCATTCCGGGGTCGGGGGCGGTTCGCCGTAGCCGAGGAAGCTGAGCGCGGCGATCGCCACGATGGACTGCGAGATCTCGATGGCCACGAGCGCGAGAACCGGTCCGGCTGAGTTCGGCAGGATCTCCCTGAACAGGATGTGCGGCAATGTGAATCCGCTCAGCGCAGCGGCCTCGACGAACTCGAACTTACGCACCCGCAGGACCTCGGCGCGGATGACGCGGGCGAAGGTCGCGATCGATGCGACGCCGATGGCAACGGCGACCGTCACGATGCCCGAGCCCAGCGCGGTGACGATCAACAGGGCGACCAGGAATCCGGGCAGCGCCACGAGGACGTCGACGACGCGCATGGACACAGCCTCGACGGCGCCGCCGAGGGTGCCCGCGACCAGACCGAGCAGCGTTCCGAATCCGAAGGCGATGGCGACTGCGATCGCCGCGCCCTTGATCGTCAACAACGTGCCGTGCACCGTGCGGGCCCAGATGTCCCGGCCCAGTTGATCTGTGCCGAAGAGGTGAGCGGCACCGGGCGGGAGGAGCTGATTCTCGAACTCCCCGATCAGTGGATCCTGGCCGGCGAACACACCGGGAACCAGAATCCAGGCCAGCACGGTCAGGAGTGCCAGTGCCGCAAGGGCATCGGCCACCCGCACCTTGCGCAGTCGGGCGGCCACCGACCGACGAGGCGGGGGCGCCGGACTGGTGGCATCGATATCACTCTCGGAGAGAACGGGTTTGGCGGCCCCGTCGCGCTCCAGTGTCGTATCTGTCATGTCGAATGGCTCCCAACCGGTTCCGGGTTTGTCTCGTCTAGACCACGGACTCGCGCAGGGCGATCCGTGGATCGAAGAGCGGATACAGCAGGTCGACAATCAGATTGACGACCACGTAGACGCCCGCGAAGATCAGGACGAAGCCCTGTACCAGGGCGATGTCTTGGTGCGATACGGCGAACGCCAGGTTCTGGCCGACGCCCTGCCGCGAGAAGACGGTCTCGACGATCACCGTGCCCGAGATGAGTCCGCCGATGAGCAGGCCGACGATGGTGACGCCGCTACCGGCTGTGTACTTCAGCAGGTGATGGAAGTAGATCCGCGACTCGGAGGCCCCCTTCGCGCGTAGCACCGTGACGAACGGCTCGTTCTGTGCGTTGCCCACCGCCTTGACCAGAACCTGTGAGATGGGCGCCGCCAGATACAAACCGAGGATGGCGGCGGGTACCGCCAGCGAGAGGAAGGTGTTGTCGGGGAACAGGGACATCAGCCCGAGCCTGATCGACAGCACCTGCAGGGCCATCAAGCCCAGCCAGAAACTCGGGATCCCCGCGATGAACGGTGGGACGCTGGCCAGGACCTCGCGGATCCAGGTGTGCCTGGACAGCGATGCGCCGGTGACGATCACGAAGACGTAGATGCCTGCGAACACGAAGGCCGTTCCGGCCAACTGCAGGGTGGGGACGATCGATCGGGTGAACTCGTCGATGACCGACCGACCGGTGATGAAGGAGTAGCCGAAGGTGCCATCGAAGACCGACCCGACCTGTTTGAGGAGCTGCTCCCACAGTGGGCTGTCATATCCGTAGTAGGCCTTGATGACGTCGACACTCTCCGGCGGCAGGGGAGTGTCTCCCGAGTTGAGGTAGTTCGTCAGCGGATCGCCCGGCAGCAGCTGGATGCCGACGAACACCACGGCACAGGCGCCCACCAGGACGCCGATGGCCTGCAACACTCGCGAGATGAGGTACCTGGTCATATCTGGAATCCCCTCGGGCTGTCGATGATTCGGCCGGCCGCGCCGCTACCGGCGCACCCACGCCGAGTGCAGGTTCGGTGAGGTGTAGCCGTAATAGTCGATATGCACCTTCGGCGACACGGCGGAGATCTGAACCGCGAGGAATGCGGGGATCGACAGGACCTCCTCGACAGCGATGAACCTGGCGATCTTCTCGAAGTTCGCCTGGATCTCGGCCGAATCGGTGAGCGTCCAGTCTTTCTCGATCAGCGCGTTCAGCTCCGGGTAATCCTGTTGCGTGGCAGCCGGCTTGGAGCCCCAGCCGCCGTAGAACCGCGAGAACCCGGTGTACGTGGGGTCGCCCCGGCCACTCTGCAGGGCCGGAACGGTCGGATCATCGGCATGGGCCAGTCGGTAGGTTTCATTGCCCGCGTGGTGGACGATCTTGACGCCCAGGTTCTTGCGCCACTCCTGGGTCAGGTAGTTTCCCGCCAAGATTGTTGCCGTGCCCTGGATGTCGGTCAGCAGATCGAGCTCCAACGGCCGGCCGTTCTTGTAGCGGATACCGTCCTCGCCGGGTACCCAGCCCGCCTCGTCCAGCAGACGTTTGGCCTCCTCGGGATCGAAGGCGAGCTCCTCCTTGAGCTCGACATAGGGGCGTTCATTGCGGATCGGATTGCCCAGCCCCCACCCGGCCGGGAAGCTCGGCGACAGCGCATACTTGTTCAATGCATCCCGGTCGAATCCGATGGTGAGTGCTCTGCGAACCCGGACATCCTCCACCGCAGGGTTGTTCACGCGGAATGCGTAGGCGTCGTTCGCGACGTTGAGTGGCCGGTTGGGTCTGATGATGAAACCCGCGCGCTGCAGCCGTGCCTCATCGCTCGGCTGGATACGGGCTGCGATATCCACCTGGCCGGATTCGAGCGCCTGAGCGCGGAGACCGAGCTCGGGGACGATCTTGAACCGGATGGAGTCCAGGTACGCCGCGCCCTTGTTCGGGTCGTTGGACGCAGGCCAGGCGTAGTCCTCCCGGCGGGTGAGCACCACTTCCTGTCCGGGCGTGAGGCTTTCGAAGAGGAATGCGCCGCTTGCCACGATCTTTGCGGGATCGCTCTGGTCCTTGAGGCTGAGCCCGAGGTACGACTCGGCCAGGATGGTGCTCGTCGGCACGACCAGAGCATCGAGGAAGTAGCGGTTACCCGACTCCAGTTTCACCGTCACCCAGTCGCCGTCGACCGTTGCCGACTGGTACTTCTGGATGAAGTTGGGATCGGGCACGATTCCCAGCGCGTCGTCCCCGAAGCCCCGGTAGTCGAAGTTCTTCTGGACCACCTCGGGGGTCAACGCAGTGCCGTCGCTGAAAGTCACACCCTTGCGGATCTTGAACTTGAACTCGGTGTTGTCCTCGTTGGCGGAGAACTCTTCGGCAAGGTAGGGGACGTATTCGTCCTTCTCCACGTCGAATTCGATGAGTCGATCACCGAGAGCGGCCCAGAATGCCGACGCGGTGTACTGGGTCGCACGAGCGAGATTCCATGGTGGCTCGGTGATCTCGCCGCAGATCAACTCCCCGCCCTGCACCGGGTCACCGGTGGGGCCTTCGGCGTTGGGAGTGCCTGCACCCCCTCCACCGCTACAGGCAGACAACAACAGCATCAACGGAAGTAGGGCCGCAACAGCCTTCAGTCGCCGATTCTTCACTGTGATCGTCTTTTCTCTTCCGGCGTGTGCAGGAGATGCGCCACGCGACTGAAGTGACAGTCGCAGCCCGGATTCGGCAAACCAATGGTACGGGGCTACCAGAGAAAATCAATCAAACTTAACTATCGTCTCGGTGATCAGGACAAACTTTACGGTTTGCGTAGCCACCACTTATTGTTCGCCTACGGGTGACCGAGAAAGCTACGGCTCGTGCGCACTACATCCGGCCCGCCGTTGGTACGTCATCGAAGAGCGGCAACCCCCCATGCCCGGCGACGCGGTCGTCTCACCGCGGGCGCCGTGCTCAGCGTTCTCGTGCTCGTGACCGCGGCCTGCGGATCGAACGGCGACACCACCACCGCCGACGCCGGCGAACCGCGGTCGGGAGGGTCGGTGAGTGTCGCGGTCAACGGAAGCATCGCATGCTTCGACACCCAGCAGAGTTCGGCGAACATCAGCATCCACGGCGCGCGCCAGGTCGTCGACAGTCTCACCGACCAGGACCCCGAAGACCTCTCGATCCACCCCTGGCTGGCCAGCTCGTGGGAGATCAACCCGGCCGCCACCGAATACACCTTCCACCTGCGGCCCGATGTCACGTTCTCGGACGGCAGCTCGCTGACAGCGGAGGTGGTGAAGGCCAACTTCGACACCATTGTCCACGACTTCGGCTTGGCCAAGGCATATTCGGCGTTCAGCTATCTGTCCGGATACGAGGAGACCCGGGTGGTCGACGAGCGCACCGCGACGGTGGTGTTCTCGAAGCCGAATGTGTCCTTCCTGCAGGCGACGTCGACCATCTCGCTGGGAATCGTGGCTCAGGCCACCGTCGACACGTCGGCCGAGGACCGGTGCCAGGGGGAGATCATCGGCTCCGGGCCGTTCGCCATCGCCGAGTTCAACAGCAACGAGGGTGTGACGCTGGAGAAGAACCCCGACTACAACTGGGCCTCGGATCTGTCGAGCCATCAGGGCCCCGCATACCTGGATTCCATCGACTACCGGGTCGTCCCGGAGGGCGGGGTGCGATTGGGTGAACAGCAGTCCGGACGTCTCGACATCGACACTGTCCCACTCGACGACAACATTCCGGTGCTGACCGGCCGGGGCTTCCAGATCGTCCAGCGGATCTTCCCCGGCCTGGTGATCTCCAACACCGCCAATGCCTCACGCCCACTGCTGCAGGATGAGCGGGTCCGGCGAGCGGTCGGCCTGGGCATCGACCGCACGGCGATCCTGTCCGGCGCACTCACCGAGCACGACAAGGTGCCCACGAACATCATCGCGACGACCACCATCGGCTACGAAGATCTCGGGGTCACGCTCTATGACCCGGAGCAGGCCAAGGCGCTGCTCGACGGGGCCGGCTGGGTGCCGGGACCGGACGGGATCCGCGTCAAGGACGGCCAACGGCTGGTCCTGGTGCAGCTCTTGAGCACCACCACCCGTCAGAGCCAGCCGGTGATCCAGATCGTGCAGCAGCAGCTCAAGCAGATCGGCATCGATCTGGATATCTCCCGTGCCAATCCGACGCAGGCGCCGGCGCTGGAGTCCAGTGGGGAGTACGACCTGCGGTTCGGTCCGTACCATCGCGCCGACGGCGACATCATCCGCGCCGGACTGTCGGTCGAATACCAGAATCGGGCAGAACGCCCGGCTCGCAGTGAGATCGACGATCTGCTCGATCTCCAGAATGAACAGACCGACCCCGCGCAGCGCCAGCAGACGCTGTCGAAGGCGAACGGGCTGCTGCTGAGCGAGGGTTATGTGAATCCGGTCTTCGAGATCGCCGACATCCTGGTGGTGTCCCCCGACGTGCACGGTGTGCGACTCGCAGCCGACTCGCGCCTGGTGCTCTACGACGCCTGGACATCGCGGTGATCCTGCGGTGAGATACGCCGCGGTGCGCGTCGGGCAGGCCCTGCTGGTACTGCTGGGGGTCTACACCGGATGCTTCCTGTTGCTCTACGTCCTGCCCAGCGATGCACTGCAGATCCTGGTGTCCTCCCGAAGCGGTGAAGGGGCGAAACTGTCGGCCGAACAGCTCGCCGAGCTGAGGGCGCAGACCGGACAGGGAAATTCGCTGCTGGGTGAGTACTTCACGATTCTGCACCAGATCGCCGGCGGCGATTTCGGTCGCTCGGTTGCCACCGGTGAGCTCGTCAACGAGATGCTCGCCGAGGCGATTCCGCAGACCCTGCAACTGGCGGGGCTGGCGCTGCTGATCGCACTCGGTCTCGGTGTGGCGTTCGGGTACATAGTGGCTGCGGTGCCGTCGGAACGGATCCGGTCAGCACTGTTGGCGCTCCCGGCATTCGGCGTTGCGGTGCCCACCTTCGGTATCGGGCTGGTGTTGATCAACTGGCTGTCGTTCAACCTCGACCTGCTGCCCAGTGGTGGCAACGAGGATGTCCGCGCGCTGATCCTGCCTGCCGTGACATTGGCCATCCCGACGGGCGCGGTGATCGGCCAGGTGTTCGGGAAGAGCCTGCTGGCCCAGTCCCGGGCCGCCTATGTCGACACCGCGTATGCCAAAGGCGCCGGCAGAGCGCAGGTCCTGTTCGGCCACGCCACCCGCAATGCCATCGGGCCGAGCATCGCGATCAGTGGTGTGATCGCAGGAAATCTGTTGGCGGGCAGTGTCGTCGTCGAAACCGTCTTCTACCGCAACGGACTGGGCCGGATCACCGTCGACGCGGTCAACACCCAGGACACACCGGTGGTCGTCGCCGTGGCCGTGCTGTCGGCGGTGGTGTTCGTGGTGGTGAGTCTGGCCGTCGACTTCAGTCTGCCGTTGATCGACCAACGCACCAGGAGGGTGCAGTGACCGCACTGGGACTGTTGGACCAGGGGGACCTCGACGTCCCGCCATCGGCTCCGCGCGGGAACCGAGCGGCTTTGGGACGGGCGTCCGGCCGCCGGCCACGCCCGGCGCTCGGTGACTGGTTGACCGTGCTGGCGGTCGCGGCGCTGGTGTTGGCCGTGGTCGCCGCGCTGTTCCCCGGTGTGTTCACATCCGGGGATCCGCTGGCGGGCAACGTCGCCGACAAGTTCCAGCCCCCCTCACGCGCGCACTGGTTCGGGACCGACGAGATCGGGCGCGATGTCTACACGCGGGTCGTGCACGGGGCTCATCTGACGTTGCAGTCGGTGCTGTTGGCCGTGTTGATCGCGTTCGTTGCCGGCTCTGCCATCGGTGTCACCGCCGGTTTCGTGCGCGGGTGGGTCGACGAGGCACTGATGCGGGTGGTCGACGTGCTGCTGGCTGTTCCCGGACTGCTGTTGTCGCTGGCCGTCGTGACCGCCATCGGGTCGGGGGTGTGGCAGATCGCCGTGGCGGTGGGGGTGGCCAGCGTCGCGAGCTTCGCCCGCATCACCCGTGCCGAAGTGGTAAGCGTGCGGGCATCCGACTACGTCGAGGCTGCCGCGGGCAGCGGATCCGGGCGCCTGGCCGTGCTCGCCAGACATGTTCTGCCCAATGCCATCGGCCCGGCGGTGGCGCTGTCCACGCTGGAACTGGGAATGGCCGTGTTGTCGGTGGCGTCGCTGAGTTTCCTGGGCTTCGGTGCCCCTGCGCCGCAACCGGAATGGGGGCGCCTGGTCGCGACCGGTCGTGACTATCTGGCGTCGGGGTGGTGGCTGGCGATCATCCCGTCGCTGATCATCGCGGTGATCATCATCAGCACCAATATCGTGTCGCGGTTCCTGGACCGCTGGGTGGGAAGGCGGGCGCTGTGACCGATCCCGGAGCCGACGCATCACCGTTGCTGCGGATCGACGGTCTCCAGATCGGCTATCGCACCCGCGGCGCGCTCATCCCGGCGGTTCGCGGTGTGTCGTTGGCGGTGCACCGGGCCGCGTCGGTCGCGATCGTCGGCGAATCGGGATCGGGCAAGTCCACGACGGCGCATGCGGTGATCGGCCTGCTGCCCGACAACGCTGTCGCACATGCCGGCACGGTCAGCTTCGACGGCAGGGATATCACCGGGTTGTCCGGGAGCACGCTGCGCCGACTGCGCGGCGGCCGTATCGGATACGTGCCGCAGGATCCGGGGGTGTCCCTCAATCCGGTACACCGGGTCGGTGACCAGATCGCCGAGGTGTTCCGGCTACACGACGGGCTGTCCAGGAAGCAGGCTGCGGAGCGGGCGGTGGGTGTACTCGCCGATGTCGGGATCGACGATCCTGCACGTCGTTCCCGTCAGTACCCGCACGAGTTGTCCGGTGGGATGCGTCAGCGGGTCCTGATCGGCATCGCCATGGCGGGTGACCCGGAACTGATCATCGCCGACGAACCGACCTCGGCGCTCGATGTCACGGTGCAGCGCCAGGTGCTCGACCTGCTGGCAGGTCTGACCAGGGATCGCGGCACGGCGCTGCTGCTGATCACTCACAATCTTGCTGTCGCTGCCGAACGGGCCGACCGCATCGTGGTCATGAGGGACGGGGCGGTGGTCGAAGCGGGCACCACGGCTCAGGTTGTCGAGGCGCCCCGGGATGGATACACCCGCCACTTGATCGACGCCGCGGTGGGAGTGACTGCGGGACGGTTGCATCCGGGTGTGCCGGTGTCCCCGCCGGTGGCCGGCCGGGAACAGTCGGCGGCGATCGTGGTCGACAACCTGGTCAAGTCCTTCGGTGCGCGAGGTCGATCGCACGTGGTCGTCGGCGGGGTGTCGTTCGCTCTGCGGGCCGGATCGACGCTGGCGATCGTGGGGGAGTCCGGGTCGGGTAAGACCACGGTCGCCCGGTCGATCACCCGGTTCACCCAGCCGGACTCCGGACATGTCGCGGTGCTCGGGAAGGACATCGGGACGCTGCGAACGCAGCGTTCGCTCAGGGCTTTTCGTCAGCAGATCCAACTCATCTACCAGAACCCGTACAGCTCCCTGGACCCGCGGCAGACCGTCGGCGCCATCATCGCCGAGCCGCTGCGAGCGTTCGGGATCCTGCCCCGGTCCGAGTGGACCGACGCCGTGCGCGGCCTGCTCGCCGATGTTGCGCTACCGCCCGAACTGGCCGAGCGGCATCCGCGGGAATTGTCCGGCGGGCAGCGTCAGCGGGTGGCGATCGCGCGCGCTTTGGCGCCGCAGCCCGAGATCCTCGTGCTCGACGAGCCGGTCTCGGCGCTCGACGTGTCCGTCCAGGCCCATGTGCTGCAACTGCTGGTCGACCTGCAGGCCAAACGCGGTTTGAGTTATCTGTTCATCACTCATGACCTGGGCGTCGTGCGCCAGGTTGCCGACGACGTCGTCGTGATGAAGGGCGGCCGGGTGGTGGAAGCCGGCACGGTCGATTCGGTGTTCAGCAGTGCCGTTGATCCGTACACGGTGGCACTACTGGCGGCGATCCCCGCGGCTGTCGGTGTCCGGTCGGCGGCGGCTCACGGCGATCGAACGGGTTGACTGCGCGCGCCGGATATCGAGCCGTTCCCGGTTTCAGTCTCGTTGTCGGCGTGGGCCGGAGACTGAAGCCGGGTAGTGGCAGAGCGGGGAAACCTCAGACGTTGGCCAGGGCGTCGACCGGACGCCGCGGATGCACCCGCCGTCGCGCGGCCGAATCATCCTTGAGCCAGGCCGGCAGCCAGCCCTCGTCCGCGCGGTTGAGCGTCACGCCCGGCGGGACGAGTTCGTCGATGGCGTCGAGCACCGCGTCCTCGAGCACGATCTCGGGCACGGCGAGCAGGGATTCCAGATGCTGATAGGTGCGGGGCCCGATGATCACACTGTCGACATCGGGGTGGTTGAGGACGAACGCCACGGCCAGTTCCGGCAGGGTGTGGCCGGCCTCGCGGGCCAGTTCCGCGAGCTGGATCGCGGTCTCGCGCTTGGTCTGATTGATGGGCAGGGCGGGATCGTGCCGGTCGGGCTGGCGTGCGGCGCGTGCCGACGGCGCTGCCGCCGTACCGGCCACCTCGCGACCGGACAGCCAACCCCCCGCCAGCGGACTCCACGTCAGGACGCCCAGGCCGTACTTGCCTGCGATCGGCAGGGTGGCACGTTCTACGCCGCGCGCCAGAATCGAATACGGTGCCTGTTCGGTGGACGGGCGGGTCCGATGGTCACGTTCGGCGACCCACTGGGCCTCCACCAGTAGGTGCGGTTCGTTGGTGGTTGTGCCGTAATAGCGGATCTTGCCCTGGCGCACCAGATCATCGAGCGCGCCGACGGTTTCGGAGAGATCCACCTCGGGGTCCGGCTTGTGCTGCTGGTACAGATCGATGACGTCGGTGTCGAGTCGCCGCAACGAGTTCTCCACCTCCTGGAAGATCCACCGGCGCGAACTTCCCCTGGAGTTGATCCCATTTCCCCACTGGCTGTGGAACTTGGTGGCGACGATGACATCGTCGCGACGGCCCTTGAGCGCCTTGCCGACGATGGTTTCGCTTTCACCCTGCGAGTAGGAGTCGGCGGTGTCGATGATGTTGATGCCTGCGTCCAGCGCCCGGTGGATGATCCGGATCGCCTCGTCGTGGTCGCCGGTCGCACGGGAACCGAAGTTCATCGCGCCCAAGGTCAACGGGCTGACCTTCACCCCGGTCTTGCCCAACGTGCGGTAGCTCATGTGATCTCGGATCTTTCGTGTGTGGTTGGTCGGTGTCAGGCAGTGGCGACGGGACGTGCGGGGTCGGCGAGCCAGGCGGAGAAGCCGCCGGGGAACAGGTCGGCTTCGATGCCGACCTTGGCTGCCGTCAGGACGCTGAGGGACGCCACGATGGCGACCGGGCAGTATGCCCCCACCCGCTGGCCCTTGTCGTCGAGATCGACTCCGGCCGCGACGAACTGCGCACGAATCGTGTCGTCGTCGAGGAACTTCCCGTCCGCATCGAATGCCTCGGCGGCCGGCAGGCGGACCGCGCCCGGGATGTGGCCGTCCGAGAAGCCCTCTCCGCCACGGGAATCGATCAGCACCCCGGTGGCGGCCACTTCTGCGGCGCCGTCCGGGTCGAGCGGTGTGAGCGCACCAGGGGATGCCTCGAATGTCCCGTGCCCGATCGGTGGGAGCTCGGTGGTCAGTGCGCCACCGGCGGCAGTCCAGGCGTTGGCGCCGCCGTCGAGGTATCGGACGTCCGCCACGCCGAGCCAGCGGAGCACCCACCACGCGCGGGCGGCGAATGCCGGGTTCTCGGGGCTGTAGACGACGACGAGGGAGTCGTGGTTGATGCCCCAGCTGCGTGCTGCCCGTTCCAGATCCGCGGCTTCGGGCAGCGGTGCGTTGCCGGTGCGGTCACCGGCGCGCCCGGCGAAGTGCTGGTTGACGCCCACCGGGTGCGCGCCGGGGATGCGGGGCTCACCTGCCGCGGTGTCCCGGCGCACCTCCAGAACGACGACGTCACGGCCCTTGTCGATCTTGCGCAGCAGCTTCTTGCCGCTGATGGTCACGGCGTTGGTCTTGGTCGGTGTGGTGCTCAAATCGTCACGCTCCGTACGAGAATTGGTCTGAGGGGCGAGCTGTGCCGCCCGGAAGGTGGGTGCCTCGGTGAGCGGGATCAGGTCGTCATGGTGGAACGTCGCGTGTGACAGCGTCACCGTCCAGCGCCGCCCGCCGTCCGCGCTCTCGGCTGTGGACGGGGCCCAGGTGACACGCTCGCGATAGGTCGGGACGATGATTACCGCGGAGGTGTCCGGCTCCCAGAGCAGGATCGCGTCATAGAGTGCCGGATGCTCGTCGACCTCGAACTCGGCCTCCGCGCGCTGCAACGGTGCGGCCTCCGACGGGACCTGACCCCCGTACCACGACCAGGAGCTCACGGAGGTGGCCCAGGTCAGCAGTCCCCCGCGGTAGACGTCTCCGAGCAGTGCGTTGCGTGCCCGCGACGGTGCCAGATCATCCAGCAGCGGAACGAGTTCGGCGTGCCGGCGCAGTGTGCTCGCCAACTCGGGGGAGATGTCGGAGAACGCGCCGAGCAGGGCCGCGGTGTACTCGGGGGAGCGTACCGCGGGCGCGGCGAGGTTATGGGTGCTCACGAAGTCGTGTGCCTCGCGGAGCGCATTGATCCGCTCGCCGGACGGCCCGGCGAGCACTGTCCGGACGGGCAGCGAAGGGTCGGCGAAGATCTCCCGGAGCGCGGTCGCGGCATCCGCATCGATCAGGGTGGCGGGGATCGTGGTCATCGTGCTGGCCTCCGGTGCGGATAGGCGCGAAGTTCGCGGGCGGGGATTCCGAACGTGGCGCGGCGGGTGACATCGAAGAAGGCGTTGATGCCGTTGCGCCGGCGGGCTCCGACGGATTTGTGATAGTCGGCGCCGTCGGCGCCGTTCATGATCGCGCGGGTGTTGTTGAAGTCGCGCAGTTCCTTCTGCAGGGCCACGAAGTGGGTGCCGGGCCGGCCGTCGTCGATGGTCGCGAAGTCACGGCGGTTGATGACCGGGACGTTGTTGACCCGCGCCCGCGCGGCGGCCTGGGTATGTCCGACGATGCCGTACTCACGCACCGTCTGTTCGTATTTCGGGTAGTCGCTGGGTGCGTCGTCGGTGAGTGCCTCGGCCGCCGCGGCGGTGACGGTCGGGCCGAACAGCAGCGCCGCCTGCTCGTCCCTGGACTGCGCGTGCCAGCGTTCGACGGCGAGTTCGATGCGACTCACGTGGGCGGTGGTGCCGTCCGCGAGCGGCCCGCGGGGAATCGTGATGGATCCCTCGGTGGCCTGGCTGCCCTTGTGCACGGAATGGAAGCCGAACAGCAGCGGCGAGGATGCCGGAATGCCCAGATCGGGAAGCGCCTCGGCGGGCAGCCCGCCACCGACGAACCCGTTCCGGACGTCCCACACCTTGAGGTACTCGCCCTGGGCCAGATCACCGTCGCCGAAGAGGGTCTCGCGGATATCGTCGAGGACCTCGCTGCGGTCACTGGCGAAGTGGAACACCACTGACGGCGTATCGATGACGGGGTCCTCCCAGCGCGACATCCGGGCCGGCTCGGCGATCAGGCCGGCGTGCTCGGTGTACCGGTCCCACCAGGTTGTGCCCCAGGCGACCGTGGAGAGAAAGCCGTCGCGGCTGTAGGGGTACTTCGACTCGAGCGCGGTCAGACCTGCTTCGAGATGCGCGGCGGCGGCGTCACCGGAAGGGCCGACGATATCGGCGAGAACCAGGATCTGCTTGGACGGTGGCACCGGGCGGCCGTTGTCGTCGTGGCCGAAGGTGTCCTCCCAGTAATGCTGCTGAGGCGGCCGGCCGTGCGTCACAGCGCGGCCGCCAACTCGGGCGAGCGAACCGACGGGGAGGACTCCAGCGCCCGGTCGGCCTCGTAATCCCGCTTGAGCGAGGCGAACTGGGCGACGAGGTCGGTGCTGCCGGTGTCCGGGATGCTGAGGTTGAAGACGGCCGACGTGGTGCCGGTGGCTGCCCGGGGGTTCTCGATGCTGGTGAGCACCGCGTCGGCGATGCTCTCGGTGCTGGACAGGCCGTCGGTGAAGGGGTCCTGGGACAGCCGGGTCTGATAGGACTCGTCGTGGATCTGGGAGAGCCACGTCGCGCGCAGCACCGTCCAGGGGTTGCGGCCACCACGCAGGTGGGACTCCAGAGCCCGCAGCGCCCAGGTGTTCGGCTTGGCGTTCTTGTGCGTCACGCCGTGGCCGACCAGGAAGTGCGAGACCAGCACCACGTGCACGTCGGGATGCCGCTCGCTGAGCCGATCCAGGAAGCGGTGGCCGAGCAGCCTGCCGGACTCCTCGGGGTCCAGTGGCTGCCACATGCCGATCGGTGAGTTCGCCGACGGGGCGAAGATCACCGCATCGGCGTCGGCGATCAGTTGGTCGACCGCGGCCTCGGAAACCCCGAAGGTCTCCGGGTCGGCGGGTGCGATGAAATAACGGTGGCCACGTTCGGTGGCGACGCGTGCGGTCCGCTCGTGGGCGTTCCAGTTTCCGCGGACATGGTGGAAGTCGGTGGCGGAGGCGTGCGCATAGGACGGTGCGAACTCGACGATGTTTGCCATGTGAATATGCTTGCCGCCGAGCGGCGGAGCATCAATAACGTTGCTCTACATCAATGCGGTAGCGAAACTTCAGCAGCGGGCGGCGAATCAGGTATGCGGCGCGCGGCTGGCGTCGGCAAGGGCCTCGAGCGCGGCCAGCGCGTCGAGCAGCGATTGCACGTCCTCTTCGGAGAGCACGGTCAGCAGTTCGGCAACGAGATCGTCGCGTCGCTTGCGCTGCTTCTCCCAGGCCTTACGACCCTCGGGGGTGATGACGGCGACCGCTGCGCGGCGGTCGTTGCCGGCCGTCTCGCGGGTGACCAGGCCCCGGTCTTGCAGCTTGCCGAGGATGCGGGACAACATGGTCGGGTTGAGGTTCTCGTACTCGGCCAGCTCGCCCAAGGGCACTCGCTTGAACCGTGCGATGGCGCCGAGCACCGTGAGTTCGGTACGGGTGATCTCGGGTGAGTTGGTGCGCCGGTCGAGCGACCTCACCGTCTTGCCGAGTGCGATCCGCAGCCGGGTGACATCGGCCGGGGTGAACTTCGTTGTCACACAAGTCACCTCGCTCCGCTGGGCGTCTGGGCCGCGGCGGCCCAGAGTTCTTCGTAGCGGCCACCGAGTTCCATGAGTTCTTCGTGGCTGCCATCTTCCACGATAGAGCCGTTGTCCACGACGAGGATGCGGTGCGAGCCGCGGGCGGTTTGCAGCCGGTGCGCGATGAGGATGGTGGTCCGTCCGCTGGCGACGAGCCCCATCGCGCGTTGCACATGCGCCTCGGTGGCGAGGTCGAGGTTGGCGGTGGCCTCGTCCAGCAGCAGGATCGCCGGGTCCACGAGCAGGGCCCGCGCCAGTGAGAGCAGTTGGCGCTGACCGGCCGACAGCGACTTGCCCTGCTCGCTGACCGGGGTGTGGTAGCCCAGGGGAAGTCCGGCGATGAAGTGGTGCGCCCCGACCGCACGGGCCGCGCGCTCGACCTCGAGGTCGCTGGCCCCGGGCCTGCCGTAGGCGATATTGGACCGGATGGTGCCGGAGAACAGGAACGGCTCCTGGGGGACGAAGCCCAGCTGGTGCCGGTAGGAGGCCAGGTCCAGGTCGGTGATCGGGGTGCCGTCGATCGTCACCGTCCCGCTGGTGGCGTCGTAGAAGCGGGCGACCAGCTTCATCAACGTGGATTTGCCCGCGCCGGTCGTCCCGACCAGCGCGACGACCTGCCCGGGCGGGATCGTCAGCGAGACGTCGTCCATCGCCACCAGGCCGGTGGACTCGTAGGCGAAGGTGACGCGGTCCAGCTCGATCCGTCCGCGGATCCGTCCCGGGATGACCGGGTTCGCCGCCTGCGGGGTCGCCGACGGGGTGCGCAACAGTTCGCCCAACTGCCCTGCGGCGACCTTGGCCTGCAGCCACTGGTCGAACACTGTGGAGGCCTGCCGGATCGGTGCGAAGAACAGGTCCAGGTAGAGCAGGAACGCCACCAGCACGCCGGCGGCGGCACCGCCGCCGGCGACCAGGTGTGCGCCGGCGGCCAGCGTGATGGACTTTGCCACCACGCTGAGCAGATCGATGAACGGGAAGAACCGGGCCTGCAGTTCCACCGACCGTTGCCGCGCCGAGCAGTACGCCTGGGCCAGTTCGGCGAACCGGGCTTCGGCGGCGGGCTGCTGGTTGTGGGCCTGGCTGACGGTGACACCGTTGAGGCTCTCCTGCATCTCGGCGTAGAGCGTGGAGATGCGTTCGCGCGCAACGAGATAGGACTTGGTCGAGGCATACCGGAACCACAGGGTCGAGATGACCAGCGGGATCAGCACCACACTCACCGCCAGCGCCAGCGCGGGCTGGAAGATCGCCAGCACGACCGCGATGCCCACGCAGGTGAATCCGCTGACCAGCGCCATGACCAGACCCTGCTGCAGCAACTGCGCGAACGCCTCGACGTCCGATGTCATGCGGGTCATGATCTTTCCGGCCTGATGCCGTTCGTAATAGTTCAACGAGAGGCGCTGCAGGTGGGCGAAGGTCCGCACCCGCAACCCGAAGAGCATCCGCTCGGCGGTGCGCTGCGTGAAGTAGGTCATGTACCGCTGGTTGGTCATCTGCAGGATCAACAGCAGCAGCAGGGTCCCGACGATGCCGTAGAGCACCGCGTGCGACCCGGCGGAGATGCCGTGGTCGACGCCGAACCGGATCAGCGCCGGACCGGCGACCCCGGCCAGGGCGTCGATGATGACCAGCAGCAGCGCGAAGAGCAGTGGGCGCAGGAACGGGGCGAAGACGTTGCGCATGGTGAAGTCGTCGTAGGGCTTCTGCTGTTCTTCGATGTCGACCTCGGGATCGCCCGCCAGCTCAGGAAGCGCCTCCAGCTGCTTCCTGAGCTCGGGTGACATCCGGGCGAGGCCGCCCAGTTTGCCGAATTCCGCTCCGCCCCCGCCGCCGCCGGCCATGGACTGCATCAACGCATCGCTGGCATGGGAACTGACCTTGAGCGCACCGATCCGGTCGGCCTCGGCGGGCCAGGCCGCCGGGTCCGTGCGATCCACCCGCACGGCGGGCTCGGGCACCTCTTCCGGGTCCGGGCCGGTGAGCAGTTCACGGAACAGCTCGGAGCGCGCGTAGAGCTCGTCCACCGTCCCCTCGTCCACGACGCGCCCGCGGTCCAGCACGATCACCCGGTCGGCCAGCGCCAAGGTGGAGCGCCGCTTGGCGACGAGCACGGTCGTGCGTCCGGCGAGCACCTCGTCGAACGACTCGTGGATGGCATGTTCGGTGCGCGCGTCGATCGCGCTGGTCGCGTCGTCCAGGACGAGGACGCGGGGGTTGGCCAGCGCGGCGCGGGCCAGCGCGATGCGCTGGCGCTGCCCGCCGGAGAGGGTGAAGCCGCGCTCACCGACGACGGTGTCATAGCCGTCGGGCAGGCCGCTGATGAAGCCGTGGGCGTGCGCGGCGGTCGTGGCCCGCTCGATCTCGTCGGCACCCGCGCCGGGTCGGCCGAACGCCACGTTCTCCCCGATGGTGCTGGAGAACAGGAAGCCCTCCTCGAAGACCAGCCCGACGGTGTCGCGCACCGACTCGATCGTGTAGTCGCGGACATCGCGACAGTCCAACCTGATCGCACCCCTACAGGGGTCGTAGAACCGCGCCAGCAGCATCGCCAGCGTCGATTTGCCCGATCCCGAGGCGCCGACGACGGCGATCTTTTCCCCCGGCCGGATGGTCAGCGTGACGTCGGAGAGCACCGGCTCGTCGGCACCGGGGTAAGTGAAGGTGACATCGTCGAGTTCGATACGGCCGACCGGGTCGGTGAGCGTGAGCGCGTCGGGCTTGTCCCGGACCACCGAGTCGGCGGCCAGCAGGTCCTGCAGCCGCGTCACACCGGCCTTGGCCTGCTGGCTGGTGGTGAAGATGCTGGAGAGGAAGCGGACCGGCGTGACCAGTTGCAGCACATAGCTGAAGAAGGCGAGGTAGACCCCGAGGCTGATATCGCCACGCATCACCAGCACGCCGCCGAGGGCCAGAACCAGCAACTGGGTCAGGCCGGGGAAGGCGTCGAGGGAGGCGCTGAACCGCGCGGCGATCCGGGCGGCACGCAGCCGCGACTGATACAGGGTGCGCGCCTCGTCCTGCAGCGCCTGCTGCTCCTGCTGTTCCTGCCCGAACGCCTTGACCACCCGAACACCGGTGACGGCCTCCTCGACGACACCGGCCACCGAACTCCGGTACACCTGATCGGTGTAGCTGGCCGGGAACGTCCTGGCCCGGAACGTGGTGGCCACCCAGACGAAGGCGGGCACGGTGACGAGCAGGACCAGCGACAGCGGCGGCGACAGCCACACCATCGCGACGATCGCCACCACCAGCAGGGTGACGTTGCCCCACGCAATGCCCAACTGCTGCAGGAACATCTGGATCACCGTGAGATCGCTTGTCGCGCGCGACATCAGGTCACCGGTGCGGAAGCGGTCGCGTCCGGTCGGGTCGAGGTACTGCAGGTGATGGTGCACGAGCTTCTGCAGATCGCGCTGGCTCGTGGCTGCGGCGTAGAAGCCGACGTGGCGGCGCAGGTACTGGAAGACGAAGCTGGCGAAGCCCACGGCCGCGAAGATCGTGATCCACAACGTGAGTGAGCGTTCGTTGCGCACGATCGCGTCATCGACCACGACCGCCTGGATCAGCGGCATCAGACCCAGGAACGCCTGCGCGACAACAGCCAATCCGATCGAGATGTATGTGCCGCGGATGTTCTTGCGTCCGACGAGCGGGGCAAGGGTCTTGAGGGTCCCGTCGTGATTCAGCACGGCGCCGAGTCTTACATATATTTGCTTATCGTGCGGCATCTATATGGCCGCGGCGACGGCCGGGGAGCATCACGCGGTTCTGCTTCACGGTGTACGTAGACGACATGCATTGTTCGGCAGCCCGGCCGCGCCGACACTCGATGGATGACTGCATCCGCGCGGCCGAAGCTGTCCCTCGTCGCGCTGTCCCGCAATGTGCTGGCAGAGTTGCTCGCCCCCGATGCGCGCGACCGGCTCGCCCGGATCGCGGGTCGCGTCGACGAGACCGTCGATGCGCTGGTCCTCGGGGCGGATGTGGTGCCGCGACAGGGATCCGGCGACGCCGCGGCCGAACCGGGGATCGACGTCACCATCGCGGCCATCACGCTGGCCCACCTCACCGAGCGGGTCGGGTTGATCATCGCGGTGGCGCCACAGCGCGACCACCCCTACAACCTGGCCCGCCGGCTGGCCAGTATCGACCACGCCTCCGGTGGGCGCGCCGGGGTGTTCATCGCGGCCCGGGACCCCGCCGCGCCGGCCGGGTCGCCGTGGACGGCGGCGCCCGCCGCCGATGCCGCGGCGGATGCCGTGGTGGTGCTGCGCAAGCTGTGGGCAAGCTATCCGGTCGAGGCCGTCGTCGGTGACATCGGCACCGGTGTATTCACCGAGTCGCACCGCATCGTCACGGTGGATCATCGCGGACCCTTCAATGTGACCGGGCCGCTTCAGGTTCCGTCCAGTCCGCAGCTGCACCCACCGGTGCTGGCCTGGGCCGACGATGACGAATCCGGACCGTCCGCGGCGGTGGCCGACGTGGTGATCGGCGTCGGTGACCCGAGATTCGACATCGTGTGGCCGCACGATGTCGGCGAGCTCGAGCGGGTGCTCGGCGCCGGCCGTCGTCCGGTACAGACCGGTGGCACCCTGCGCTCACGCCTGGGTCTGTCGCCAGCCAGCCCGCCGAATGGTGGCCGGCCGGCGTTCCGCGACCCCCATGACACGGCGAGGGCAGCCGGAAGAGCTGCCGAGAAGGTAGGTTCCCATGGCCGCTGACGCCCCGCGCCACGTCATTCTGAACGTCAACGTGCTCGATGTCGGCATCACCCACGATGCCTGGCGTCACAACGATCTCGATCCGCTGGCGTTCGTCGACATCGGTTACTTCCAGCGTATCGGCCAGATCGCCGAACGCGGGACGCTGGATGCGTTCTTCCTCGCCGACGGTCCAGGACTTCGTGAAGATCCGCGATACAAACCGTCGCGCAGCCTCGAGCCGACGCTCATCCTCGGCGCAGTCGCGGCGGTCACGGAGAATCTGGGACTCATCGGCACGGCATCGTCGACCTTCAACGACCCGTGGGAACTGGCCTACCGCTTCCTGTCTTTGGACTACGCGTCCGGTGGACGGGTCGGCTGGAATGTCGTGACCACCTACAGCGAGGCCGTGGCCGGCAATTTCGGACTCACCGAGCTGCCGGATCGTGATTCCCGGTACCGCCGGGCGGGCGAGTTCGTCGATCTGGTGACGGCGCTGTGGCGCTCGGTCGGCAACGGGTCGACGGTCGATCACCGCGGCGAGTACTTCGAGGTGCACGGTGGGCTGCCGGTTCCGTTGTCCGCGCAGGGATTTCCGCTGCTGGTGCAGGCCGGGGGATCACCTGCCGGACGGGAGATCGCCGGCCGCAACGCCAACGCGGTGTTCTCCGCGGAGCTGAGCCTGCGTGCCGGTATCGAGCACCATGACCACGTCAAAGCCATTGCAGCACAGGCGGGCCGCAATCCCGACCACGTGAAGATCCTGCCCGGTCTGATCACTTTCATCGGCAGCACCGAGGCGGAGGCCCGGCGGCGCTACGAGGACTCGGCGGCCTCGGCCCCGACGGATTTCCCCCTCGCGCGGCTGGCCACGACGCTCGGCGTCGATCCGGCGACACTGGATCTGGACGCGCCGCTGTCTGCCGAGGTGCTGGCGGCCCCACCCGATCCTGCACACTTCCGCGCGTCGTTGGGCTTCCGCGAATCGGTGGTGCGGCTGGCCGCCGACGAGGCACTCACGGTGCGTGAGTTGATCGCCCAGTTGGCCGGCGGTGGTGGCCATCGCAAGATCGTCGGCACGCCCGAGCAGGTCGCCGACACGATCGAGCACTGGTTCCGCTCCGGCGCGGCCGACGGATTCAACCTCATGCCCGACCGGTTTCCCGACGGGCTGGAGGCATTCACCGATCATGTCGTGCCGGTGCTCCGCCGGCGTGGCCTGTTCCGGCACGAGTACGAGGACCCGACATTGCGCGGTCGACTGGGCATCCCGGCGCTGCAGGGGCAGGCTATCGCGGCGGCGTCCTGACCCGAACCGGCGATTGCTTCAGCAGTTCCGGGATACGCCACAGCACGATGGCGATGGTGACGAGACCGAGCACTGACGAGAGCAACAGTGCGTTGGATGTGCCGATCCACTCCGCGGCAGCGCCGATCCACAGCATGCCGATGGGCTGAGCGCCGATCGCGGTGCCGACGAGCCCCAGTGCGGCGCCCCGCTCGGACTCGTCGGTGGACTCCATGGCCAGGATGCTCTGCATCGACCCGAACCCGGCCAGCCCGACGCCGAGGATGAACAACCCCAGCCAGGCGATCGGGTACGCCGGAGCGAGACCCAGCACGAGCAGGCCGAGAAGTCCGATCACCGAGCCGGCCGCGAACACCGAGCCCGTCCGCCGACCGATCGGGCTCATCGTCAGCGTCAGTCCGCAGATGACATGGCCGAATCCCGCTGCCGCGCCCAATAATCCGGCCACCAGAGCCGCCGACGAGAACTCCTTGGCCACCACCGGCACCAGCGGGAGATAGCCGAACAGGAAGAGGTTCAGCACGACGGTCACCAGCAGTGTCCCGACCAGGCGGCGGCTGCGCCGGATCAACGACGCGCTGGCGGCCAGCTGAGCCAGAAACGATGCTCTGTCGGTCCGGTCGCGTGGTGCGGCGTGCGCGGGCGGGGGGACCCGCCACAGGAGCAGCACCGAGATGCACAGCAGAACTCCGAGGACGAAGTAGCCGCCGGCGACGCCGACCCGATCGATGAGCAGTCCGCCGACCAGTCCGCCGAACATCGAGGAGGTGGCCAGCGCCGTGGACTCGATCGGCATGGCGCGCACGGCCAGCTCGGGACCGACCGTCTCATAGAGCAGCACCCGCTGCGCGGTGACGTTGGTCAATGCCCCGAGGCCGAGGGCCAGCATGAACGGGAATGTCATCCACACCGCCACCCGGTCGGCCAGAACGAGCGCGAACATGCCGAATTGCACCGGGATCAGGAACAACTGGACAGCCAGCACCAGCCGCCGCCGATCGAGCCGGTCGCTCATGGTGCCGGCGACCAGACCGCCGAGCAACAACGGGGTGATCAACAGCGCACCGAGGATCTGGTTGAGGATCGGCGCGTCGAGGGTCTGGGCGATCAGGTAACTGGTGGTGAACAGGCTGCCCCACCGGGTGATATGCCAGATGAAGGAACTCGCGAAGAGTGACGGATAGCCGGGGACTCTCAGCAGTTCACGCACCGGCAGGTTCTCGCGGCCCGTCCGTCACGATGCTGCCCGCCGATCCAGCTGTCCGGGAATGGCGTCGATCAGTTGTCGGGTGACCGGGCTTGCCGGGTTCCCGAACAGCTGCGCCGTCGTCCCCGATTCCACGACCCGCCCGTTGTCGAGCACAGTCACCGCATCGGCGATCTGGCGCACCAGACTGAGATCGTGGGAGATGAACAGGTAGGTGAGGCCACGCTGGGCACGGATGTTCACCAGCAGGTCGACGATCTGGGCCTGCACCGAAACATCCAGTGCCGACGTGGGTTCGTCGAGCACCAGGATCTGCGGGGACAGCACCAGCGCGCGGGCCAGGGCGACGCGCTGGCGCTGTCCGCCGGACAGTTCCCTGGCGCGTCTGCCGAGGAGGTCGCGGGTCAACGCGACATCGTCGATGATGCGGTCCACCACCGCGGCCCGCTCGGCGCGATCGCGGTCACCGTGGATCAGCAGGGGCTCCTCCAGGATCTGGCGCACGGTGTATTTCGGATTCACCGCGGCCAGCGGATTCTGATAGATCAGTTGGAGCTGCTCGGCATGGCGGTTCACCGGGGGCAGTGTGCGGGGCAGCTCACGTCCGGACACCGTCACCGACCCGGCGCCGAATGCCGTGATACCGGCCACGATTCGGGCCGCCGTGGTCTTCCCGGAGCCGGATTCACCGACGAGTGCGTGGATGCTGCCGGATCGCACCGCGAACGACACGTCATCGAGTGCGGCGATGGTCTGTCCGGGAGACACGGTGGACCGGAATCGCTTCGTGACGCCCGAGACGACGATCGCGTCATCGTCGTCACCGTCGGCAACGGCGCGGCCCGCGTACTTGTCGGGCGACAGCGCGGGAGCATCGGCGACCAGACGGCGGGTGTACTCGGCGCCGGGCCGGGTCAGCACCGCGCGGGTCCGACCCTGCTCCTCGACCCGACCGCCGCGCAGCACCACCACCGAATCACTGCGGTCCGAGGCCAGCGCGAGGTCGTGGGTGACGAACAGCACCGCCAACCCCAGTTCACGCTGCAGATCCTCGACCAGGTCCAGGATCGTCCGCTGGACGGTGACATCGAGGGCCGAGGTGGGCTCGTCGGCGATCAGCAGCGCCGGCTCGCGGGCGATGGCCGTCGCGATCAGCACACGCTGGAGCTGACCACCGGAGAGTTGGTGGGGGAACGCCTGGGCACGCTCGGCGGGATTGCGGATGCCGACCCGCCCTAACAGCTCGACGATGCGGGCGCGGGTGGCGGCTCGACCGAGATCAGGTTCACCCCAACGGATCACCCTGGCGAGATGGCGCCCGATTCGTTGCAGCGGGTCGAGCGATCCCAGCGGATCCTGCGGGATGTATCCGATCACCGAGCCGCGCAGCGGACGCCACTGTTTGGTCCGGTACCCGGTGACGTCCGAGCCGCGCAGCGTGATGGTGCCGCCGGTGATGGCACCCTCTGCCGGCAGCAGGCCGCTGACGGCACGGGCGAGGGTCGTCTTGCCGGACCCCGACTGCCCGACCAGTGCGACGGTGCTGCCCCGGCCCAGCTCCAGGGACACCGAATGCAGGACCTCTGCAGCTGCGGGCCCGCTTCCGTACGCCACACTCACGTCTCGCACGTCGAGCACGGTGTCGGGGATGATCTGTGGCAGCACCGGTTCGGCCGAGGTCGCGGTCATCGTGGCTCCTTTGTCATGTCAGCGGGTGAGGCGGTCACGGACGAGATGGGCGAGTTGGCTGATCGAGAGCACGGCGAGCACGATCACGACGGCGGGTGCGAACACCAGCCACGGCGACGAGACGATGAACTCGCGGCCTTCGGAGACCAGCAGTCCCCATTCCGGTTCCGGTGGTGGCGCGCCGAATCCCAGGAAGCTCAGCGAGGCGATCCACAGGATCGACGCCCCGAACTGTAGGGCCGTCAGGGACAGCACCGCGCTGTAGGAGTTGGGCAGCACATGGTGCAGCAGTATCCGCGACCGTGACGCGCCCAGGTGCCTGGCCGACTCCACGAAGGGCAGGTTGCGGACGCCGAGGACCTCGGCACGCATGAGTCGGGTGAACACCGCCACGGACGCGATACCCACGGCGACCGCGGCGTTGAGCCGTCCGAAACCCAGTGCCGCCACGATCACCATGGACAGCAGCAGACCCGGGATCGAGAGCAGAACGTCGACGGCGCGGCTGACGGCGGAGTCGAGGATCCCACCCGCGTAGGCCGAGGCGAGGCCCAGTGCCGAACCTGCGATCAGCCCGATGATCACCGCGATCAACGATCCCGACAGGGTCCTGCCGGTGCCGTGCACGATGCGCGACCACAGGTCGCGGCCGAGGTAGTCGGTGCCGAGCCAATGCGCCCCACCCGGCGGTGACAGGGCCGCCGACGGATTGCCGACGATCGGATCGTGGGCGGTGAACAACTCCGGGGCGATGACGAATCCGGCGAGCAGCAGCAGGAACAGCACGGCGAGTAGGTTGCCGATGCCGAACCGGCGGCCGGCCGCGATCACCCGGATCCGCCCGGTCGCTTCCGCAGCGGGGACGACAGGATCGGCGATATCAGGCATTCTTGACCCCTTCGGCGAGAACGAGTTCGGGTTCGGCCGCGTCGTTGCCGAGGGTGATCCTCGGGTCGATCAGCGGATAGACGAGGTCGGTGACCAGACTGACCGTCACGAACACGATCGAGACGAACAGCACGACCGCGAGCAGCACCGGGGTGTCCTGATCCTTGAGCGCCTCGTTGGTCATCAGGCCGATCCCGGCGCGGGAGAAGATCGTCTCGGTCACCACCGAGCCGGCGAGCAGTTCACCGACGGTCAGGCCGAGCAGCGTCAGTGCCGGAATCGCGGCATTCTTGAGGACATTTCGGATCGTGATGGACTTCTCCGATGCGCCGGCGGAGCGCAGCACGATCACGAACGATTCACGGCTGACCCGTTCGAGCCCCTGACCGAGGACGACGGCGATGGGAGCGGACACCGCGATGCCCAGGGTCAGGGCGGGCAGGATGTAGGACTTGTAGCCCTCGTCGCGCACCGCGGACACCAGTCCGAGCTGGAATGAGAAGAACTGCAGCAGGATCAGCGCGATCAGAAAGCTCGGGGTGGACAGGAACAGCGGCGGGATCAACCGCGCGGCCTTGCGAACCGACTGCCAGGGTGCATAGACGCTGAGCAGCGCGATCAGGAAGGCGAAGAGCACCGCGACCAGCAGGCCCAGCGATGCCAGCTTCAAGGTCTCCGGGATCGCCTGGGCCAGAACGTCGGTCACCTCCCGACCGGTCGTGATCGAATACCCGATGTCACCGGTCAGCGCCCTGGTCAACGACAACCAGTACTGCGTGTACCAGGGTTCGTCGAGGTGGTAGTACCCCAGCAGCACCGCGGCGATATCGTCGGGCAGCGGGTTCTCCGGGTGATTGATCGCGTTGCGGATCGGGTCACCGGGGAGCAGGAACAGTGCGAAGAACACGAAGGTGAAGCTCAACCAGACGACCAGCAGCGCCTGGCCGATCCGTTGGACGACGTACCGCCCGCTGATCCGTCTCATGATCGGTCACCCGCAATCACTTCTGGGAAACCCAGACACCGTGGAAGTTGGGCCGGGTGGTGCCGTTGAAGGTGACGCCGTGGACGTAGGACTGGGCGACGACCAACTGCGAGTTGTCGATCGTCGGGATCACATACGCCTGCTCGACGAGGTACTTCGAGATCTCCTTGACCGCGTCGGCGGCCGCGGCCGCATCTGCCGTCCCGAGTTGGGCGGCGAGCAGTTCGTCCAGCTTCGGGTCGGCGCCCTCGAGCTTGAGGGTGTCGCTCTTGGAGCTGTGGTAGAGGTTGAACAGGTTCACCGGATCCAGCGGTGCGGGTCCGTTGCCCGCCACGACCTCCAGCGAGGTGTCCTCGGCGACGGCCGTGGGGAACTTCGAGTAGTCCACCTGTTTGAGGTTCAGGTGGACACCGCGGGCGCCCCACTGCTGCTGGATGAGCTGGTACAGCGTCGGGGAGATGTTGGAGTACACATCGACGTAGACATCGAGGGTCAGGTCCGATCCGTCCTTGGTGCGGATACTGTCGGCGTTGCGCTGTGACCAGCCGGCCTCGTCGAGCAGGCGGTCGGCCTCGTCGGGATCGAACGGGAACTGCCCGGACTGATCGACGAAGAACGGGGAGGTGTCCGGCGCGAGACCGCGTGCCGCACTCCATCGTTCGGTGAGGATCGAGTCGATCCACTCCTGCCGGTTCAGCCCGATCAGCAGTGCCCGGCGGACCCGGACATCATTGAGCGCCGGCGTCGAATTCGGCCGCAGTGCCAGGCCGCTGGCGGTGTTGACGCCTTCGAAGATCTGGAATCCGGCGTTCAGCAACGGATCCTCCTCGCTGGGCTGCACGTACCGCAGGGCGTCACCCTGCTGGGAACGCAGTGCCCCCAGCCGCACGCTGTCCTCGAGGATCGGGATGAACGTGACGGAGTCCAGGTAGGCCTCGCCGGTGTTCTCGGCGCCGGCCGGCGGCCACGCGTAGCCGGCCCGCCGCTCCAGGACGATCTCCTTGCCCGGTGTCTCCTTGACCGCGACGAACGGACCGGTGCCGATCAGGTTCAGCACACTGCCCTGGGCCTCCTTGGACAGGTCGAGCGTCTTGTTCGCGGCGAAGCCGAAGTTCTGCTCCGAGAGCTGACGCAGGAAGAACGGCCGGGGTTCGGCGAGTGTGATGGTGACGGTGTGGGCGGCCTCGTCGGTGACGATCTCGGTGACCTCGGGGAACAGCACCTGCTTCGGGATGCCCTTCGGCTCATCGCCGAACGCGTTGCGGTCGAGGTTGCGCTTGACGTTCGCCAGATCCAGCGGGGTCCCGTCGCTGAAGGTCACCCCCTTGCGGATGGTGAAGGTGTAGTTCAGTCCGTCATCGCTGATATCCCAGCTCTCGGCCAGCCAGGGCCGGATGTCACCACCGGTCGAGTCGACGTACACCAGCCGGTCCAGGATCTGGTTCACGATGGCAGTCGTCTGCCAGAACGTCCCGCCGGTCTGGAGTTGGAACGACACCGGGATCTCGGCGTCGAGGTAGATGAAGTCGCCGCCCTTCTTCTCGGTGGATTCCGATGTCGTGCTGCTGCTTCCGCATGCGGCCGTCGTCATCAGGACGAGGCCGGCGGTGAGCGCCACGGCGGCCTTCATGAGGCGGTGGTGAAAGGACATGTCGGTGGGATGCTCCGTTCGGTGATGCGCGAGCGGGACGGCTCAGAAGAAGCCGACCTCGGGCAGGCGTGTGCCGTTGACGACGTAGTCGCCGACGGCCCGTGCCTTGTAGACGGTGGGGTTGTGGGAGAACAGGGTCCGCAGGTTGCGCCAGTGCCGGTCGAGATGGGTCGAGACCCGGGTTGCCGAGGCACCGCCGACGCCGTACAGCTCGCCGGCCGCCCGCAGCGCGAGGCCCTCGACCGCCACCTTGGTACGGGCGGCAGCCAGTGAGGATTCGTGTTCGAGGTCGTCGTCGGATCGACCGTGCTCGTAGTAGTGGGCGGCGGACCGGTCCTGGGCATCGGCGGCGGCGAGCACGATCGCCTCGACCGCATAGGCCGCCGAGGACAGTTCGCCCACGATCTGTTGCAGTTGCGGGTCCTCGCGCGGCACCGTGGCCGTGGCCCATGAGTAGGTGCGCGGCCGGGACCGCACCAACTCCGCGGCGTCGCCGGTGACCGCCCGCAGGATGCCCGCGGCGATCGCATGCAGGATGAGTTGTGGCTGGGAGCCGCCGGGGCTGCCGTCACCGCGCGCCCAGCGGCGCGGCAGGATCTCGCTCTCCTCGACCCGGACATTCTCCAGAAGTGTGGTGCCGCTCCCGGTTTCGGCCTGCCCGATGCCGTCCCAGTCGTCGACGTGGACGACGCCCTCGCGGTCCGCGGGAACGATCGCGGTGACCGACTCACCGTCCTCGTTGACGGCAGAGACCCGGACGTAATCGGAGTACAGGCTGCCGGTGCTGTAGAACTTCGTGCCGTTGAGCCGGTATCCGCTGTCCTCCGGGGTCAGCGTGGTGTCGAAGTTGTAGGTGCCGACATCCTTGCTGCCGAGTTCGGTGCCTGCGGCCCCGAAGAGCTTGCCTGCGACAATCTGGGCGACCCAGCCGTGTTCCCGGTCATCGCGTCCGTGCCGAGCCCAGCGGTCCTCTGCAAAACCCCAGTGCACCCGCAGGATGTGCGGGACATCCGGATCGGCCTCGGCCAACCGGATGATCAGGGAGTAGAAGTCACGCTTGGTGTATCCGCCACCGCCCGCTGACCGCGGGATCCGGACGGCACCGAGCCGATACTGCCGCACCAGCTCTAGAGCCCGCTGCGGCCGCCCGCCACCCTCATCGCGGCGCGCCCGTGCGTCCGCCGCAATCTCGGTGATCGCATCCCGCAGCTCGGGAGAATTCAGCGCGGGTGGCCGGATGTCGGTATCGCTCGATGTCATGAACATCAGCGTCTGCGCCGGCCCGGGCCGGAACAATCAATTTCGGCTACCTGCACAAAAAAGCGAATCTGAAGTGTGGTGCCGCCACGCGAGGACTGACCCTCTCCCTGCGAAAGACCCTACCGTTAGGACATCACACACGACAGCACAACAGTGCCGGCCCATGGCAGGGCTCTCCCGGAGATAATCAAGACGTATCTGACCGTGCACGCAGCCGGCGATGTGGTCCCGGGGCCGACGAGCCTCGTCGTCACGACGCGACGCTCAGCGCCTCCTCGGCGGGGTCGGTCATCGCGTCGGCGGAGATTGACCGAAGCAGGCGCAGGACCAGGGCGATATTGGGATCGCGCTGGCGGCCGGTGCGGACCACCGCGCTGATCGTGCGACCGCCCAATTCCAGTCCGGGAACGATCAAAGATTCCAGGTGCCGTGGAATCGACAGCCGTGGCACGATCGCCGAAGCGAGCTCGGTCGCCGCAAGATCACAGATGTTCTGCGCACCGATCAGTCGGTGCTTGACCTGAGGTGTGAAACCTGCACTCTCGCTGGCGCGAAGCACCGCGGTACCAAGGCCGGAGTTCTGCGGGCCGGTCACCCACTGTCCGTCAGCCAGGGCTACCAGCCCTGCCTTGCCGATACGAAGATGAAATTCCGTGGGAGCCAACAGGACGAGTGGTTCGAAGAGCAGCTCTTCGCTGGAGAGTCCGCCGACGTTCTCCTGGCCGAGAAAGTCGTAACGGCAGGTGATGGCCACGTCGATCTCGCCCTGGCGCAGCAGGCGCAGTGAGTCCGCGCTGGCGACCTGTTGGACCTCGATACGGAGGTCCGGTTCGGAGGTGCCCAGCCGCTGCATCAGTGGCGCCGCCAGCATCGGGATGCCCATGTTGAATGCGCCGATGGCCACCTGACCGGCGGTGCCATCGCGGGTGGCGGCCACCGCGCTCATCGCCTCGTCGACGGCATTGAGAACGCGCCGTACGTGATCGACCAGCACTTGTCCGCTGCGGGTGAGGCCGAGCTTGCGGCCGTCGCGGCGAAAGAGGATTGCATCTGCCTCTTCTTCTAGAACACGCAACTGCTGGGAGACGGCTGAACTGGTGATCCCACGCCGGTCGGCGACAGCGGTGACCGAGCCCAGGTCGGCAAGATCGCACAGCAGCATCATGCGGCGAAGGTCGAGCATCAGATACCTTCTCCGACGGACTTGGCGGCGGATGATTGGGACGAACGGACCGGTGGCGGGAAGTGCGACATATCGGGGCCTCACGGAGTGGTTGCGATGTAGTGAGCGGCACGGTTGGCTGCCGGGTGGTCCCGGCACGGGCGCGTCAGAGCGGCTGAGGGGAACGCGTCAGCGGCGACAAGCGGCACCACAAAAGCGCATCAGATCGACATGGCGTCGAGCAAAGAGATCCACCGAAATCACAGACCGATCGTGGCACGGCGTGCGCCTGTTGCGATAGGCGGCACACCGTGCCACGTTTGTATGCAGTACCTTTCAGCTGCGTTTATGCGTCAAGGGTCGCAGGAATCAGCGCGGATGTAATTCCGGCGACAGCAAGGCGCCGGCGAGTCTCGGCCAGCACATCGGCGCCCAGCGCTCCGCGTTGCGCCGCGCGCACATTGTCGCGGACATGGTCGGGGTTCGCAGAACCAACGATGACGGTTGTGACTCCCGGGGTCGAGATCGCATATCGCAGAAGGAAGCCCTGCACGCTGTCGCCATGACGCAGGTCATCGAGCCCGATGTCGGCCCAGATGATGGGACGACCGTCGGCGGTGACCTTCTCCCGCTTGCCTGCTTGGGCGACCCCGCCACGCACGATGATCCCGACACCGCGGTCGCCGGCCAGCGAGATACGGCTCTCCAGTGTGCGTTCCAACGCCGAGAACGGAACCTGCAGTGCCGAGAAATCATCGATGGTGAGATGCTCGTCGATCGCGGGCAGCGTCGATGACACCCCAAAGGCAAGGATCTTCCCCTCTTCACGAAGCGCATTGAGCGTCTCCACCACGTGGTCGCTTCGCAGAACCTCCAGCGACGGACTGATGTGCAGTTGCAGTAGATCGATGTGATCGGTCTGCAGTCGGCGCAGACTCTGCTCGACCCCGGCACGGATATTGGCTGCGGAGTAATCGTGTTCCAGCGGCTTACCAGGGGTGGCATCGGGCTGAAAATCCAACGGGCAACCGGCCTTCGTCGCGAGGATGTACTCGTCGCGACGGGAGCCGATGTGCGTCCCGATCCGCTCCTCACTGAGTGCGTAGTCGACCGATGTGTCGATGAACGTGATGCCCTCGTCGAGCACCGTGTTCAGCACGTCGGCGGCCACGGACTCGTCGAGCGGACGAGGGTTGCGATGGGGCATCCCGCGCAGTTCCATCGCACCGAAGCCCAGCACCGACACGGGCGGTCCGTGCTCGCCGAGCGGACGTCGTTCCCATTGGCTCATATTGTTACTCCTCGACGTCGATGATCCTTCCGACATCTTTCGGGGTGCAGCTCCACGGATCAACAATCACGAGCTAACGGTTCACTCAAACAGAATTGCGTGAATGCGTATACCGGTTAGTTCCTGCTGAATGTTTCCGGTAGCCGATCATTGTTGTTTCACCGGGGTGTTGTTCCGAGACTTGAGTGGCGCCGATACCCACGCGAACAGGAAGCCAGCCCATGACCGAACTCAAAGACAGCGCAGCCTTGAAGGACACCGGACTGGATGTCGTCCCGGTGGCCGGCTATACCGGAGCCGAGGTGAGGGGGGTGGACCTGCGCGGTCCGCTGGAACCCACCGTGGTCAGCGAGATCCGTGACGCGTTGTTCCGGTACAAAGTAATCTTCTTCCGGGACCAGCAGATCGGGCACGCCGAGCAGATCAGTTTCGCCCGACTGTTCGGCAAGGTGACGCCCGCGCACCCGCACGAGGAGAGTCCACCGGAGGGTTTCCCGGAGATCCTGCCGATCGACAGCCGCCGCTATGAGGCCACGTTGGGCCGCAAGCGCACGTCCTATGACAGCAGCTGGCACACCGACGTCACCGCGCTGGTGAACCCGCCGGCGGCATCGATCCTGCGGGCCGACATCCTGCCGCCTTACGGTGGCGACACCGCGTGGACCAATCTTGTTGCCGCGTATGAGAACCTGCCCGTCGAGCTGCGCGAGCTGGCCGACAAGATCCGCATCCGGCATCAGTTCAACACCAAGGCAGCCAGCGGCAGCCAACGGGACCGCAAGGTGGCCGAAGCCAATCTGGCGGCCTGGCATCCGGCGGTCCGGGTGCATCCCGAGACCGGGGAGCGGGCGCTGTTCGTCAGCCCCGGGTTCACCCGCGGCCCCCGCGAGATCCGGGGCTTCGCACCGAATCAGAGCGAGCGCATCCTGAAGCTGTTGTGGGAGGAGGCCACCCGCACCGAGTACACCGTGCGATTCCGGTGGGCGCCGGGGAGTGTGGCGTTCTGGGACAACCGCGCCACCGCGCACCTGGCCATCCCGGACGCCGGTCACCTCGGCTACGACCGGGTGCTCTACCGCGTCACCATCGAGGGTGATGTACCCAAGGGTGTGGACGGTCGGCAATCCGAGCTCATTTCCGGCAAGCCCTTCTACGGAGCCGACGTATGACCGCCGCCGCCATCGATGCGGACCGCCTCGTCATCGTCGCCGAGAAGCTGCGCCGCAAACGCGAAGCCGGCCGCGATGTGGTGGTGTTGGAGATCTGGCGCGACGGCCGCCGCGAGGGACTGGGCCGCATCCCGGGTGCCCGCGCGGTGGCACTGACCACCGACCTGGTCGGGGCGGCATCGGCTTCGGCGGGCAACCTGCCGCTGCCCACCGCCGACCAGATCCAGGATGTGGTGCGGCGCTGGGGGATACATGCCGAGTCCATCGTGGTGGTCTACAGCCCGGAGAATCCGGCGCTTGCCGCCCGGGCATGGTGGACCCTGACCTGGGCCGGGGTGCCCGATGTCCGGGTGCTAGACGGCGGGGTCGACGAATGGGTGGCAGCCGGGGGAGAGCTCGCCGACGACGAACCCGCGGTCGATGCCGGAACCTTCACGGTGTCCACCGGTGCACTGCCGACCCTGGACACCGAACAGGCTGCGGCCCTTGCCCGTTCAGGGGTGCTGGTGGATGCCCGAGGATCCGATGCCTACCGCGGCAGCACCGGTGGTGGCCACATTCCCGGGGCCCGCAGCCTGCCCGCCGGTGATCTCGTGGCCGACCGGTCGCGTCTGCTCGGGGATGACGGGTTGCGGTCTGCGCTGTCGGCCGTCGGTGCCGACGGCACCCGGTCGATCGGCGCATACTGCGGCGGCGGGACATCGGCGACGCTCACGGTGCTCGCACTGGCCAAGCTGGGGATCACCGCAGCGCTGTATCCCGGATCATTCTCGGCCTACGGCAGCGACCCGGCGCGACCGGTGGCCGCCGGTGACGAGCCGGGCTAATACGTCGTTTCATCCGTATCTGCACACCACCTTCGAAAGGACACCATGACAACGCTTCCCACCCGCACCCTCGGCGGGCTCGAGGTCTCGGCCGTCGGGCTGGGCTTCATGAGCTTTCGCACCGGGGCCGGACCCGAAGACGAGAAGCAGGCCACCGAGATCGTCGACGCGGCCATCGACCTGGGCGTGACCCTGTTCGACACCGCCGATGTCTATGGGCCGGAGTTCAGCGAGATCCTGCTGGGACGCGCCATCGCGGGTCGGCGGGACACCGTGAAGATCGCGACTAAGTTCGGCAACGCACTGGACCGGGATACCAACCCCGACGCCCGTCGGCTCGACGGCCGGCCCGAATACATCCGGACCGCGATCGAGGGATCGCTGCGCCGGCTGGGCATCGACCACGTCGATCTGTACTACCAACACCGGGTCGACCCGCAGGTGCCCATCGAGGAGACCGTCGGTGCGCTGGCCGAGTTGGTCGCCGCGGGCAAGATCGGGCATATCGGACTGTCCGAGCCGGGGCCGCAGACCCTGCGCCGCGCCCACGCGGTGCACCCCATCGCCGCGGTGCAGAACGAGTGGTCGATCTTCACCAGGGATGTCGAATCCGAAACCCTGCCGGTCGCCCGGGAACTCGGTATCGGGATCGTGCCGTACTCCCCGCTGGGCCGCGGCTGGCTGACCGGTCGGGTGCGCAGCCGTGCGGACATCGGTGGTAACCGGCTCAAGCATCCGCGCTTCGGCGCCGACGTGTTCGACCAGAACCGGGTGCTGGCCGAGGCCGTCGGCGACGTCGCGGCCGAGATCGGGGTGGCGCCGGGTCAGGTGGCACTGGCCTGGGTGCTGTCCCGCGGACAGGATGTGGTGCCGATCCCGGGCACCCGGCACGTCGAGTTCCTGCGGGAGAACGTCGGGGCGCTGGCGGTGCAGCTCGAGCAGGACCAGCTGACCCGGCTGGATTCGATTGCCGCGCAGGTGGCCGGTCACCGGTCGATCCGACCGGAGAACCTCGGCACCGAGGCACCCGCCCCCGTGACGACGCCTGCCTAGTGACGGTCATCTCCAGGTACGGCGATCCCGACGCGGCGCTGTCCGTGCACAATCAGACACTGGCGGTGCAGCTTTCGCACCGCTCGGTGCGCCGGTTCGGCCCCGATCCGGTCGGTGATGAGCACCTCAGCGCGCTGGTCGCCGCCGCCCAGTCGGCGGCGACCAGTTCGAACCTGCAACCGTGGAGCGTCGTCGCGGTGCGTGATCCGGACCGCAAGGCGCGGCTGGCACAACTGGCCGCCGGCCAGCAGTTCATCAACGAGGCGCCGCTGCTGCTGGTCTGGGTCGCCGATCTGGGCCGGGTGCGCCGGGTCGCCGAGCGGGCCGGTGCACCGCTGGACGGTGCCGACTATCTGGAGAGCACCATCATCGGTTTCGTCGATACCGCGCTGGCCGCCCAGAACGCGGTGACCGCCGCGGAATCACTGGGCCTGGGCACCGTTTTCGTGGGGGCCCTGCGCAACCACCCGGAGCAGGTGGCGGCCGAACTGGCGCTGCCCCCACATGCGGTCGCCGCATTCGGATTGGCCGTCGGTACACCGGACCCGACCGAGAACGCCGGAATCAAACCCCGCCTACCGCAGCGCGCCGTGCTGCACCACGAACAGTACGACGCCGCCGCAGCCGACGAACAGGTGCCGGTCTATGATCAACGGCTGGCCGCCTACAACCGTCGCTACGGGCTCTCCGGCGATTGGAGCGCACGGGTCATCGCCCGGTTGGCCGGTCCGGAATCACTCACCGGGCGGCATCGGCTGCGCGAGTATCTGCACCGGCTGGGCCTGCCCTCTCGGTGAAACCGCCGATGGTCACTTCGAGTTGGTGTGATCGCAACCGTTGGTAAGTCAGCGCAGCCCGATTAGCGTCGCCGGTATGGCTGCACCACTGTCTTTGGGAATCGAGGTGGTCGGTGACGGCATCGCCGATCGTCGGGTGGGTGTCCAGAATTCGGCCGGGGGAGTCGCCGAGTTGGCGCGCAAGCTGGAGTCCGCCGGTGTCGACTACTGGGTGATCGGTGCCGAGCGCGGTGAGGCCGCACCGGTCGGTAGGCAGTCGCTGGATCCCTCGCTGATCGCCACGGTCGCCGCCCGATCCAGCACCGATCTGGGCCTGGTGGTCGCGGCGGCCGGCCATCGGGACCACCCGTACAACCTGGCCCGCCGGCTGGTCTCGGTCGATCATGCCGCCCAGGGGCGGGTCGGTTGGCTGGCACTGGATTTCGACCACGGGATCGCCCTCAACGCGGCCCGGGACAGCTGGACCGGTGCCGATCTGGAGGTGACCCATACCGACGATGCCGTGGACGCGGTCCGCACGCTGTGGCGTACCTGGCCGCTGGACGCCGTGGTCGGTGACACCACCGCCGGGGTGTTCAGCGACGTCACCCGGATCCGGCGGGCGGACGTGCGGCGGGGTTATGCCATCGCCGGGCCGCTGAACGTTCCCGGATCTGTGCAGGGCGACCTGCCGATCTGGCGCCACGGGGCCACCCACGCGGCGGACCTGGTGGTGGTCGAGGACGGTGCTCCGGTGCCCGACGGTGTGCCCGCGGTGGTCAGGGTGCGCGCCGCAGAAGCCATCGACGCAGCACTGGAACGGATCTCGCGGATCCCGACCGCGACGGGCGCACTGCTGCGATTGACTCCCGGCGTCCTGGACCGGGTGCTCGGCCGGCTGATCCCGGCGGTGCGGCGCCGCGGTGTGCTTGCCGAACCGGGCACCGGCACACTGCGGGCCCGGCTGGGTCTGCCGGTTCCCGACGTCCCGGACATCACGGCGCATCCGCACGTCTTCGGTACCGCTCCGAATCCGGGAGGCCGACTGTGACCGGACTGATCCTCAACGTCAACGTGCTCAACGTCGGAATCCACACCGGCTCCTGGCAGTTGACCAGCGAGCCCGCCACCGCGTTCGCCGATCCGGGCTACTACGTCCGGATGGCCAGGATCGCCGAGCGGGGCAGGCTGGATGCGTTGTTCCTGGCCGACGGCCCTGCGCTGCGCGAGCACCCGGCGCTGCGACCGTCACAGGCGCTGGAGCCCAGCGTGATCCTGGCCGCGGTGGCCGCCGAGACCGACCGGCTCGGATTGATCGGGACACTGTCCTCGACGTTCAACGATCCGGTCGAGTTGGCACATCGCCTGCTGGCCCTGGACCAGCTGTCCGGCGGTCGGCTGGCCTGGAATGTGGTGACCACGTACTCACTTCCCGCGGGCGCCAACTTCGGTGTGGCCGATTACCCGGACCGACCCACCCGGTACCGGCGGGCCGCCGAGTTCGTCGACGTCGTGCAGGCGCTGTGGCGCGACGCGGCCGACACCGGCGGGCGCGGTATCGACCACCAGGGTGAGTTCTTCACGGTGGTGGGTGCGCTGCCGCAGGGGCAGTCGCCGCAGGGGTACCCGCTGCTGGTGCAGGCGGGCGGTTCCCCGCAGGGCCGTGAACTGGCCGGGCGCGCCGCTGACGCGGTGTTCAGTGCCGAGTTGGACATCGACGCCGGTATCGAGCACTACCGGCATGTCAAGGATGTCGCGGTGGTGCACGGCCGGGGTCGTGACGAGGTGAAAATCCTGCCGGGGCTCATCACCACGATCGGCAATACCGCGGCCGAGGCGCAGGACCGCTATGAGCGGCAGAGTGCGCTGCTGCCCGCCGGCCATGATCTGGAGCGGCTGTCCCAGGTGCTGGGGGAGGATCTGACGGACTACCCGTTGGATGAGCCGCTGCCCGCGCATCTGCTCGGTGAGGTCACCGATCCGGCGAGATTCGCGGCGTCCCTGGGCTTCCGGGAGTCGGTGGTACGGCTGGCCCGCAAGGGCGGGCTGACCCTGCGTGAGACGATCCGGGAGTTCAGCGGCGCCGGGCACCGGCTGATCGTCGGGACACCGGTGGACGTGGCCGACACCATCGAACACTGGTTCCGGGCAGGGGCGGCCGACGGATTCAACCTGATGCCCGACGTGTTCCCGGATGGCTTGGAGATCTTTGTCGACGAGGTGGTGCCGCTGCTGCAGGCGCGCGGTCTGTTCCGCACCGAATACGCCGAATCGACGCTGCGCGAACGGTTCACCGGGTCGGCGCTGCCGAACAGTCGGGTCAGTGCGCGAGCAGCAGGATGAGCTGCAACTGCAACTCGCCGCAGAGGAAGCCGAGCGCGGAGCCCAGCACCACGATGATCCACTCGTCATCCTTGAAGGCCGGCCGCAGCAGATTCTCATAGGACTGTGCGTCCAACTCGTCCATCTTCTCGATCATGACGTTCTCCAGATCGAGTCGGCTGGCGGCGTATTCCTCGATGTACGCCGATGTCTCGGGCAGCTTCTCGATGATGGTGTTGGCGATCTGGACCTTCATGTCCTGGTAGGTGCGGCCACCCAACACGTTGACCACGCGGCCGGCGAAACCCATCTGGCTGTCGATGGTGCGGCCGATCTCGGCCTGGACGATGTCGAAGAACTTGTCCGACATCGGTCCGGTGAGCAGGCTTTCCATGATGGCCTTGGGCGTGAAGATCTCCCGTGCCATCAGCGCGGCATACCCGCGGATGACCTCCTTGCGATGGGCCTGGAAGACGCCGTGCCACTTGATACCGAGGAAGACGTTCTTGCGTTGCAGCGGCCGGAAGATCATCTGCAGCGCGATCCAGTCGGTGAGCCCACCGGTGATCAGACCGAACAGTGGCAACGCCAGATGCCAGCCGGTGACCCCGAACACCAGCATCTGGACGACCCCGATGATGAACCCGAAGTACAGCCCGGATCGGATCAGGAACTTGAAGGCGGGCCGGCCGATGTCCTGGAAGACGGCATTGAGGGTGGCCTTGTCGCGGACCAGGTTGGTGACCACCATGTGCTTGATGTCGAAGATCTGGTCGACCTGGCCGCGGAACTCTTCGAACATGCCGCGGGCGGCCGACGGGATGCGGCCCTCCACATTGGCGACGATCAGATCCTTCACCTGATCCGGTGTCGCCCGCCAGACCTGCGGCTGGAACGACATCATCATGGTGTCGACCATTTCCTCGGCGGCTTCGCGCAGCGGCTCGCCGAGTTCCTTGACCAACTCGTCCGGATCGATCTTGTCGAACAGTTCCTCGGGTTTGAGGATGCCCGACGTCAGCGAATCCACTGCTACGGCAGCCATTTTCGGTGCCCGCTTGGGTATCTGGCCCTGCCAGCCGAGATAGGGCTTGATGCCCTTGAACTCGACCGGATAGAACATCATCTTCAGACAGAGGATCTTGGTGATCCACCCGACGAACGCCGCCCCGAACGGAATGGTGAAGTACACCCACAGCGGGTAGGAGAAGGCGTTCGCCCAGAAGTCGCTCATTTCGCTGCCTCCCACAACTCTTGACCGAGATCACTGATGCGCACGGTGCGCCTTACGACGCGGGCTGCCCGCACCCCCCGGCGTGCGGTGGCCAGTGCGATGTTGACGCCGGAGTCGGTCAGCAACATCTCGTATTCGTCGTACATCGAGGACGCCTCGGGACCCAGTCGGACGAGTCCGAGGCGCAGCATCCGGGTCAGGTACAGCGGGGTGTACCGCGGTAGTGACACGCCGGCCGAGCGTCCGATGGTGGACGCATTCTTGAGCGCGAACACCGGCGCACCGCCGGTACCGGGTTCGGCGATGTGGACGACGGGATAGGCCGACCCATCCGAGAGCGCGGCGAGGATGCGCGCTTCATCGGGTACCAGTGACTCCAACAGATCCAGGTACAGCGCATTGCGGCTGCGGTCCGGGCTGGTGTACATCGACCGGTCCAGCAGTCGGCGCAGCACGGTGGCCGGGGTGTCGGCATGGTCGTCCTCGGCGGCGGTGACCGCGGCGGGCGGGTCGAGATCGGTGAGGTGCCTGCGGGCGACCCGTACCATGGCGCGCTCGGCATCGGCGAGCAGGGGCAGCACGTCACCGGCGAACGGCGCCCGCTTCGCAACGCCGCCCAGCAGGCTCAAGCCACCGCCGACAAGCCCCTCGAGGTCCACGCGTAGCACACTAATTGCACCCGGGTCCCACGATGCAAAAACCACCGCACGGGTAGGTCGGCGTGCGAAATGCGCACATCAGATGTGCTATCCGGAACCAACACCTACGCCACGCTGATTACGGCGGCAAACTCAGAGCGGGGTGGGCAAACCCGTGGTGCGCAGGTCGGTTCGTGGTCGAATCCGCAGCGCGCAGCGTCAACGATTGGCGAGCAACAGCGCGACGGTGGCGATGGTGAGCAGCACGGATGTGACAATCGGCACAATCACCCAGGTGCGCATCGCGTCCCCGCGAGCGGAATCGTTCTTCGCCGGTGTCTGCATGCGCTAACGATTACCCGAATGTGCTATCCGGAAACGTCACTCCAGTCGCTCCCACGTCCACCCGGTGATCGCCGGGTCGTCCTCACCGTGCTCGCGTGTATACAGTCGCGCGGCCAACCGCGCGTCGACCATCTCCTGCCGGAGCCCGGCGGCATTGCTGCCCAACCCCGGCACCCGGTCGATGACGTCGATCACCAGATGAAAGCGGTCCAGGTCGTTGAGCATGACCATGTCGAACGGCGTGGTGGTGGTGCCGCGCTCCTTGAAACCCCGCACATGGAGCTGGTCGTGGTTGGCGTGCCGGTAGGCCAGCCGATGGATCAGCCAGGGGTAGCCGTGATAGGCAAAGATGATCGGCTTGTCGGTGGTGAACAGCGCGTCGAATTCGTGGTCGGGCATCCCGTGCGGGTGCTCGGATTCGGGCTGCAGCCGCATGATGTCCACCACGTTGACAACCCGGACCGCCAGGTCGGGCAGGCGGCGCCGCAGAATATCTGCCGCGGCAAGGGTTTCCAGCGTCGGGATGTCACCCGCGCAGCCGAGCACCACATCGGGCTCACCGGTGGTTGTGCTCGCCCACTCCCAGATGCCCACGCCGCGTGTGCAGTGCGCCACGGCCTCGTCCATGGTCAGGTAGTTCAGGGCGGGCTGCTTGCCCGCGACGATGACGTTGATGTACTGGCGGCTGCGCAGGCAGTGATCGGCCACCGACAGCAGACTGTTGGCATCCGGTGGCAGATACACCCGGACCACCTCGGGTCGCTTGTTCACGATGTGATCGATGAATCCGGGATCCTGATGTGAGGCACCGTTGTGATCCTGGCGCCAGACATGAGACGTCAGAAGGTAATTCAATGATGCGATCGGCCGGCGCCAATCCAGGTGCTTGGTGGTGTACAGCCATTTGGCGTGCTGATTGGCCATCGAGTCGACGATGTGGACGAACGCCTCATAACAGCTGAAGAAGCCGTGCCGCCCGGTCAGCAGATAGCCCTCCAGCCAACCTTGGCACAGATGCTCGGAGAGCACCTCCATGACCCGGCCGTCCGGTGCCAGGTGCTCGTCATCGGGGGATTGTTCGGCTTGCCAGGCCTTGTCGGTCGCATCGAACACCGCCGACAGCCGGTTCGATGCCGTCTCGTCGGGGCCCATCAGGCGGAAGTTGTCGGCATTACGTGCGATCACATCACGCAGGTAGGTGCCCAGCACCCGGGTGGCTTCGCCGGTGGTCGCGGCGGGCTCGGGGACGTCGACGGCGTAGTCGGCGATCGGTGGCAGGTTCAGATCACGCAGCAGGACACCACCATTGGCGTGCGGATTGGCGCTCATCCGGCGCGCCCCGGTGGGAGCCAGGGCGCGCAGGTCGGCCCGCAGCGCACCGGAGGAGTCGAACAGTTCCTCTGGCCGGTAGCTGTGCAGCCACTCCCGCAGCGCCTCCAGATGTTCGGCATTGGTGTGGGTTTCCGACAGCGGCACCTGATGTGAGCGCCAGGTGCCCTCGACCTTCTTACCGTCCACCGTGCGGGGGCCGGTCCAGCCCTTGGGGGTGCGCAGGATGATCATCGGCCACAGCGGCCGGCCGGTCTGGCCGTCCTCGCGGGCGGCGCGTTGGATGGCCCCGATCTGGTCGAAGCAGTCGTCGAGCGCCGCCGCGAGGTCGCGGTGCACCTGTGCCGGGTCGTCACCGGCCACCGTGATCGGCAGGTACCCGTATCCACGCATAAGTGAGTCGAGTTCCTCTGCCGGAATACGGGCCAGCACTGTCGGATTGGCGATCTTGTAGCCGTTGAGGTGCAGGATCGGCAACACCGCGCCGTCGCGGACCGGATCGAGGAACTTGTTGGAATGCCAGCTCGCGGCCAGCGGTCCGGTCTCGGCCTCGCCGTCACCGACGACGGCGGCCACCACCAGGTCGGGGTTGTCGAACGCGGCGCCGTAGGCGTGCACCAGCGCGTAGCCCAGTTCGCCGCCCTCGTGGATCGACCCCGGCGTCTCGGGGGCGACGTGGCTGGGGATACCACCGGGGAAGGAGAACTGGCGGAACAACTTCCGCAGACCCTCGGCATCCTCACCGATACCGGTGTAGACCTCCGAGTAGGTGCCCTCCAGGTAGGCGTTGGACACCAGACCGGGTCCACCATGGCCGGGTCCGGTGATGTAGATGACATCGGCGTCACGCTGCCGGATGACCCGGTTGAGGTGGGCGTAGAGCAGATTCAGGCCCGGCGTGGTGCCCCAGTGCCCGAGCAGTCGGGGTTTGACGTGCTCGGCCGTCAGGTGCTCGCGCAGCAGCGGGTTGTCCAACAGATAGATCTGTCCGACGGACAGATAGTTGGCGGCCCGCCAGTAGGCGTCGAGCTGGGTGACCTCGTCATCGGACAGCGCTGTGGAAGTCATACCTACTGGCCTACCACGACCCGTGATTTATCGACACCCCCGTCATTTTCCGGTGTCGACATGAACGGGGTGTACACCCCAGATGTCATCACAGTATTGGGCGATGGCACGGTCGGACGAGAACTTGCCGCTGCGCGCCGCGTTGAGGATCGACATCCGCGACCAGGCGTCGCGGTCCTGCCAGGCGGCACTGACCCGGTCCTGGCATTCGACATAGGACGCGTAGTCGGCGAGCACCAGGAACGGATCGTCATAGCGCAGGTTGTCGACCAGCGGGCGGAACACCTCGGTGTCACCGTGCGAGAAATGGCCACCGGCAATGAGATCCAGCACACCGGCCAGTTCCGGGTTGCCGTCGATGTAGGACGACGGTCGGTAACCGTCACGTTTGAGTGCCTCGACCTCCTCGACGGTGAGCCCAAACAAGAAGAAGTTCTCCGCCCCGGCCTCCTCGCGGATCTCGACATTGGCGCCGTCGAGGGTGCCGATGGTCAGGGCGCCGTTCATCATGAACTTCATGTTGCCGGTGCCCGAGGCCTCCTTGCCCGCGGTCGAGATCTGCTCGGACAGGTTGGCGGCCGGGTAGATCAGGTGCGCGTTCTGCACGTTGAAGTTGGGCAGGAACACCACCTTCATGAAGCGGTTGACCTCGGGATCGAAGTTGACCATGTCACCCACGGCGGTGATGAGCTTGATGATGCGCTTGGCCAGGTAGTAACCCGGGGCGGCCTTACCGCCGAAGATGTACGCGCGCGGTGCCATGTCGATGCCCGGGTTGTTCTTGATCCGCAGGTACTGCGTCACGATGTTGAGCACGTTGAGGTGCTGGCGCTTGTACTCGTGGATCCGCTTGACCTGGATGTCGAACAACCAGGTCGGGTCGAGCTCCACACCGGTCTCGGCGTAGACGAACTCCGCCAGCCGTGCCTTGTTGGCACGCTTCACATCCCGCCATTCGGCGCGGAAGCCGTCATCGTCGATGAAGGCCTCCAGCCCGCGCAGCCGGTCCAGGTGGGTCAACCAACCGTCGCCGACGGTGCGGTCGAGCAGTTGGCGCAGGCCCGGGTTGGACAGCGCGACGAAGCGACGCGGGGTGACACCGTTGGTCTTGTTGGAGAACCGTTCGGGCCACAGCTCGTAGAAGTCCTTGAGTACGCTCTCCTTGAGCAACTCCGAGTGCAGCGCGGCGACACCGTTGATGGCGTGGCTGCCGACGGTGGCCAGGTGCGCCATCCGCACGGTCTTGCCGCCGTCCTCGCCGATGAGCGACATCCGGCTGATCCGGTCGTCGTCGCCGGGGAACTTGGAGCGCACCTCGTCGAGGAAACGGCTGTTGATCTCGTAGATGATCTCCAGGTGTCGCGGCAGGCTTTCACCGAACATGCCCAGGGGCCATTTCTCCAGAGCCTCCGGCAGCAGCGTGTGATTGGTGTAGCCGAACGTCGCCACCGTGATTTCCCAGGCTTCGTTCCAGCTCATCCGGCGGTCGTCGACCAGCAGTCGCATCAGCTCCGCGACACCGATCGAGGGGTGGGTGTCGTTGAGCTGCAGCGCGAATTTCTTCGGCAGCTCGTGCAGCGAGGCGTCGGCCAGGTCGTCCATGATGTGCAGGACGTGCTGCAGCGAACAGGACACGAAGAAGAACTGCTGCAGCAGCCGCAGCCGCTTGCCGGCGTCGGGTTCGTCGTTGGGGTAGAGCACCTTGGTGACGGTTTCGGAGGTGACCTCCTCTTCGACGGCCTTGTAGTAGTCGCCGGTGTTGAAGGCCTCCAGGTGGAAGGACTGCACGGCGCGCGCGCTCCACAGCGTCAGGACATTGCAGGTCTTGACGCCGTAGCCCTGGATCGGGGTGTCATAGGCGACGCCCTGGATGATGCGCTGCGGGATCCAGCGGGCGCGTAGCACACCGGCGTCGTCGTGGTAGCGCTCGGTGTGCCCGCCCCACAGCACCGGATAGTGCACATCGGGTTTGGCGATCTCCCACGGGTTTCCGTTGATCAGCCAGTTGTCGGTCTTCTCGACCTGCCAGCCCTCCTGGATCTCCTGGTCGAAGATGCCGAACTCGTACCGGATCCCATAACCGATGGCCGGGATGTCCAGGGTGGCCAGCGAGTCCAGATAGCAGGCCGCCAGGCGGCCGAGGCCGCCGTTGCCCAGGCCTGGCTCCTCCTCGCAGGCCAGCACCTCCTCCAGATCCTGGCCGAGTTCGTTGAGCGCGGTGCGCGCGGCGCTCTCGATGCCGAGGTTGAGCAGGTTGGCGCCCAGCTGCGGGCCCATCAGGAACTCGGCGGACAGGTAGCAGGTGACCTTGCTGCCCAGATCCAGTGAGATCTGGGTGGAGGCGACCCGGTTGTCCTGCATGCGGTCGCGGACTGCCAGTGCCAGCGCCCGGTAGTAGTGCTCGGGGCGCAGGGCCGCCGCCGGCCGGCCGATCGAATACCGGATGTGATCGATGATGGCCCGTCGAAGGGCATCCGCCGAGAGGCCGGTGCGGCTGGGTTCGTAAGCGGGGGAGGGCGCGACGAGATCGGTCATTCTTCAGATCTTGGCAGTCAGGCGTGCGCGGCGCAGCGCTCAATGAGCATCGGGCGGATGAACGGATATGAGACGCTGCCGGGATGTCCGGTGTACCCGAGCTCATCGACGTCCTGTCCCAGCACCGATTCGACGAGCAGGCGCTGGTCCGGTACCTGGCCGGGCACGGGATCGAGGGGCCGCTTCAGGTCCGCCAGTTCCAGGGTGGGCAGAGCAATCCGACATTCCATCTGCACAGTGCCGCAGGCGAATTCGTCCTGCGCAAGAAGCCGCCGGGTGTGCTGTTACCCCGCGCCCACGATGTCGGGCGTGAGTACCGGGTGATGTCGGCGCTGGCCGACAGCGAGGTGCCGGTGCCGCGGATGCGGCTGATGTGCACCGACGAGTCGGTGCTGGGCACCCCGTTCTTCGTGATGGATCACGTCCCGGGTCGTATCTTTCCCGACCGGGTGCTGCGCGACGGCTCGCCCGCCGAGCGGGCCGCGGTCTACCACGATCTGGCCCGGGCGCTGGCCCGGCTGCACAACGTCGACTGGCGGGCCGCCGGGTTGTCGGACTTCGGTCGCCCGGACGGCTACCTGGCCCGGCAGGTGGCGCTGTGGACCCGCACCTGGGAGACGGTCAAGGTGGAGGAGTGCGCCGAGATGGACCGGCTGGCGGCCTGGCTGCCCGCCCATCTCCCGGCCACCGACGAGGCCTGCATAGCCCATGGCGACTACCGGTTGGGCAATGTACTGCTGCACCCCACCGAACCGCGGATCGTGGCGGTGCTGGATTGGGAGCTGGCGACCATCGGCCATCCGTTGGCCGATCTGGGGTACGCCGCCATGACGTACCACCTGCCCGGGGATGACGACCCGTTGATGGGTGTGGCCGGTGAGGATCTGACCGGTACCGGCATCCCCGACGAGGCGACCTTCGTCGCCGACTATTGCCGCGAGGCCGGCCGCGCCGAACCCGACAATCTGGTCATCTTCGTGGTGTTCTCGATGTTCCGGCTGGCCTCGATCGTGGCCGGCGTGTGGCGGCGCGGGCTGGACGGCAACGCCGCCGATGCGCGCGCGGGTACCGATCTGTTCCGCGACCGGTACCGCGGCCTGGCTCAGCGCGCCTGGGGGCTGACCGGCGAGCTGTGACAAATACCCATCTGGTAGTAAAGTTCTGTCGATACGAGAATTGGATTCTCCAGAAAGGATAAGCTCCTCTCATGGATGTTCGGCTGACCAGTGAGCAGCAGCAACTACGGGATGCGGCCGCCAAACTCGCCGACGACCTCGGCCCCGGCGCGGTCGGGGAGCTCGACGACGAGCTACGGGTCGCGCGCCTGGAGAAGACGGTGGCCGCCACCGGTTGGCGGTCGCTGCGCTCCGACGACGCCTCCGGGGTCGAGGTGGCGATCGTGGCAGAAGAATTCGGCCGCGGTTTGGTCGACGTGCCATTCCTCGGTCCGGTGCTGGCCGACGATCTCGGCCGGACCGGCGCGACCATCGTCTTCGGTGACCGCGCGCCCGATGCCCGCGGGATCACGAGTGGCGTTCGGCTGGACGGCAGCACGGTGGCCCTCGGCGATGCGGCGCCGGGCATCGACCTGACCCGCTGGAGCGCACAGGTCACCGCGGAGACCGGCGGGGCCGACGGTGCCCAGGGCGCCGAAACCCTGGCGATGGTCGTGACCGCCGCCGACATCCTCGGTGCTGCACGCGGAGCATTCGACCTGGCCTGTGATTACGCCAAGGTGCGTGAGCAGTACGGCAAGACCATCGGCAGCTATCAGGCTGTCGCACACCTGCTCGCCGAATCGCTGGTGCTCATCGAGGGATCGGTGAGCATCCTGCGGTACGCCGCCTGGGCCGTCGACGAGGAAGAACCCGAGGTTGCCCTGGAGGCCGCCCGGGTGGCCAAGGTGTACTGCGCGAAATCCGCCCACACCGTCTGCGAGACGTCGATCCAGGTGCACGGCGGAATCGGCAACACCTGGGAATGTGCGGCACACGTCTACCTGCGTCGGGTACTGGTGTCCACCGGTCTGTGGCCGGTGTCGTTGAAGGAGATCTCCGTTGGACTTTCGTGACTCCGCATCCGAACTGGCCTTCCGGGAACGGCTGCGGGCCTGGCTGGCCGAGCAGGCCCCGAACTTCCCGAAATCGACCGAGGAGTATTGGGCTCGCCAGGGCGAATGGCACCAATCCCTGCATGCAGCAGGGTTTTTCGGCGCCACCTGGCCCAAGGAGTTCGGCGGGCTGGAATTGCCCCCGGTCTACGACGTCATCGTCGACGAGGAACTCGCCCGGGTGGGCGCCCCGCCGCGGCCCAGCCTCGGCTACCTGGTCACCGGGCTGGGACGGCACGCCAGCAAGGAAATCCAGCAGCGCTTCCTGCCCGGCATGATCGACGGTACCGAGCGCTGGTGTCAGGGCTTCTCCGAACCCGGTGCCGGATCGGATCTGGCGTCGCTGACCACCACGGCGACGTTGGACGGTGACGAGTACGTGATCAACGGCCACAAGATCTGGACCAGTTACTCCGACGTCGCGGATTGGTGCCTGCTGCTGGCCCGCACCGACAAGGACGTGAAGCGGCACTCCGGCACACCTGTGCCCAAGCACAAAGGCATCTCGGCGTTCCTGGTGAACATGCATCAGCCGGGTATCGAACAGTTCCCGCTGAAGATGATCAACGGTGTCAGCAACGAATTCGGCCAGGTGGCCTTCGACGGGGCGCGCGTCCCGGCGGCCAATATGGTCGGCAACCCGGGTGACGGGTGGGCCCTGGCGATGACCGTCGTCGGCCACGAACGCGAACCGTCCACCCTCGGGTATGCGGCGCGCTATGAGAAGACGGTCAACCAGTTGGCCCGTCGCAGCGAACGCAGCGACGAACTGGCCTGGGCCACCGTGCAGGTCCAGGTGCTGCGCCAGCATGTGCGGCGCCGGCTGTCCGAACAGCTCGACGGAATCTCGCACGGTCCGGAGGGTTCCATCGACAAACTGCTGATGACCTGGGTCGAACAATCGGTGGGGCATGCGGTGCTGGCGCAAACCGGTACGTCCGATATCGACCTGTTCAACACCTACCTCTACAGCCGTTCCCAGAGCGTCATGGGCGGCACCTCGCAGATCCAGAAGAACATCATCGCTGGCCGAATCCTGAGAATGGCGGTTTGACATGTACGACATGCCCGAAGAGATCCAGGTAGAGGCCGACGGCCCGCTGCGCATCATCACCCTGAACCGGCCCGAGGAACTCAACGCCGTCAACGATGATCTGCACGTCGGGCTGGCCCGCATCTGGAACCGGCTCAGCCTGGATCCGACCGCCCGGGTCGCGGTGATCACCGGTGCCGGCAAGGCGTTCTCGGCCGGCGGCGATTTCAACTACATCAAAGAACTCAGCGAAGACATCGACCTACGCACCAAGACGATCATCGACGGCCGCGAGATCGTGATGGGCATGGTGCGCTGCCGCATCCCGGTGATCGCCGCCGTCAACGGTCCGGCCGTCGGATTGGGCTGCAGCGTCGTGGCGCTGTCCGACATCGTGTACATGGCCGAGAAGTCGTTCCTGGCCGATCCGCATGTCCAGGTCGGCCTCGTCGCCGCCGACGGGGGCCCGCTGGTGTGGCCCATGCAGATGAGCATCTTGCAGGCCAAGGAATATGCGCTCACCGGCGCCCGCATCCCGGCGGCCAAGGCCGTCGAACTCGGGCTGGCCAACCATGTCGTCGCCGACCCACTTGCCGAGGCGTTGACCGCGGCCAAGAAGATGCTGGAGCTGCCGCAGAAGGCCGTCGAATCCACCAAGCGCATCCTCAACATGCAGCTCGAGCGTCAGGTGCAGATCACCCTCGACTACGCCACCACCGCAGAGGAACTCACCTTCGGCACAACGGAACTCAAGGCCAACATCGCCAAGCTGCTGCAGAGCAAGTAGGCAGGCGCGCCGATCACGTCAGCCGGGTGGCGGGAACATCGTCGGTGCCGGTGAGAAAATCGCGGAGATGGGTGAACCCGTCGAGGCGCCACGCGCTGAAGGCCCACACCGCGGCGATCAGCGGAACCGGGCCGAATGCCAGTGCCCACGGCCAGGCCAGCATCAGCGACTGATCGTCGACGAAATCGGCTGCGCAGCGCACCGACTCGGCGAGGAAGGCCGGCCCGAGCACCGCCAGCAGCACACCTACCCGCGCGGCGAGCAGGTCGTCGAGCACGGAGTTGGCCAGTTCGTCCGCGCTGCGGGTGGGCAGCCCGATGGCCAGTGACAACAGCCCGGCCACCAGTGCCAGCAGTGTGATGTGTGACCTTGAGTCGCTGACCCGTTCGAAGGACCCGGTGAGGGTGCGGATCACCGGAGATGACCACCGAGGTCAACCAACTGACCACAGCGGTGCAGTTGATCACCAGGGCAAGCGATCCGAGCATCGGCACCAGCAGCGAGTCGGTGTCCGGGCTGCTGCGCACCACGATCAGGGGAACCACTCCGACGGCCAGCACACCGGTCAGTCCGATCAACAGCGGTGCGGTGAACACGGTGATATCGGCGGCATCCAGATCCGGATCGCGCCGCCGGATCGCGGCCACCTCTGCCGAGAGCACGGAACGAACCCCGCGCAGCGAGTACTTGCCGCCCACCGGTCACACGGCCGTCAGATAACGCCGGGTGATCACCCGCTGCGCCAGCCGGGTCACCGGCCCACCGAGCCGGCTCCACCACGTCGCGTGCCGCGCAAAGGCCGTCACCTCGGCATGCACCGACCCGTCGGCCGGGTCGTAACGCACCGCGAACAGCTCCTCACCGGACTCCGGGTGACCGGGCAGCGTGCCGTAGGCGAAACCACACCGGTCGGGCTCGTCGAGCAGGTACACCACCCGGCACGGTGCCCGCAGCGGCCAGAACCCGACGGTCACCTCACCGTCGACGGCCGCGGCGGCCGCGTCCGCGGTGACGAGTACCCCCGCCCCGCGCTGCATCCCCCAGTGCAGGACGGCGTCGGCGGCCTCCTCGAATCGGGCGCGCCCGTGCCCGATCACCGCGCTGGCGTGCACGTGTTGATAGCCGGCGGGCAACGGCCCCTTGGTGGCGCCCACTTCCGGATAGGTCAGGTCCACCCCAGTCACGGTATATCCGGTCGTGCAATACCGTGGCCATGTGACGACCGGACCTGCGCATCCAGGCGGCGGATTCAACCCGCCGGAGCCCACCGACAAAGGCGGACCGGACTACGGCCGGTTCATCGAGGCGGTCCGGACCCTGCAAGATCATGCCCGCGCCGCCGACGCGCCCGACGAGGTCATCGGCGAGGCCGCGGATCTGGTGGAGAAGGTGACCGCGCTGCTGGCGCCGTACGAGGCCGACGAATGGCATTCGCCGTCGGGCCGGCGCCTGGACCTGCCCAACCGCGGCAACATCATGTCGGTGCCGATGGATCTGCACGTCACCGCCGAGGAGACGGTCGTCGGCACGGTCACCTTCCGGCGGTACCACCTGGGCCGCAACGGGGCAGTGCACGGCGGTGTGCTGGGGTTGCTCTTCGATTCGTTGCTGGGCTTCACCACCGCCAAGCTGACCAAGAGCATGTATCAGCGCACCGCACATCTGGGCATCGACTACCGCCGGATCGTGCCGATCGGGCGCGAACTGCAGGTGCAGGCCGGGATCGACCACATCGAGGGCCGAAAGATCTTCGTCAGCGGCCGGCTGCTGGACGGACCCGATGTGCTCACCGAATCCGACGCGCTGTTCGTGCGGCTCAAGCCGGGGCAGCCATGAGCTCGGAACGACCCACCGGGCAGCAGAAACGTGCCTGGGCACGCTGGCGCGACAAACTGCGCGACCGTCCGATGGCGAATTTCGTGTACCGGATCGTCGTCGGTGTGGTCGGTTCGGTGGTGCTGATCGTCGGCATCATCACCATCCCGTACCCGGGACCCGGCTGGGCCATCGTGTTCGTCGGACTGGCGATCCTGGCCACCGAGTTCCGGGTGGCCCAGGTGGCGCTGCACTGGGTGCGGGCCCGCTACGACCGCGTGATGGCCTGGTTCGCCCGCCAGCACATCGCGGTGAAAGCCCTGAGTGCGGCCTTCACCGCGGCGGTCGTGTTGGTGACATTGTGGCTGTTCGGGGCGGTCGGGCTGGTGGCCGGCTGGGTCGGCATCGACTGGGCCTGGCTGAAGAGCCCGATCGGCATCGGGTCGTAGGTATCCCGCGCGGACAGCACCGATAGCATGGTCGCGATCACACGTGCCCTTGACTAGGAGAACCCCTGATGACCGCCGCCGCCAGTTCAGCCCCCGCAGCCCTGATCCGGGTCGCTGCCGGGACGACCGCCGGGGCGGCGGTGCGCGAGGCGGGTCTGCCGGAACGCGGCGCCCGGGATGCCATCGTGGTGGTGCGCGACGCCGACGGGCGACTGCGTGATCTGAACTGGGTGCCCGAGGCCGATGTCGATGTCGAACCGGTGCCCGCGAACTCCGAGGACGGCCGCAGTGTCATCCGGCACTCGTGTGCCCATGTGTTGGCCCAGGCCGTGCAGGAACTCTTCCCGCAGGCCAAGCTCGGCATCGGTCCGCCCATCACCGACGGTTTCTACTACGACTTCGACGTGGCCGAGCCGTTCACCCCTGAGGACCTGGCCAAGCTGGAGAAGAGGATGGCCAAGATCGTCAAGGACGGTCAGCTGTTCTCGCGCCGCGTGTACGAGTCCAAAGAGCAAGCCCGCGTTGAACTTGCGAACGAGCCCTACAAGCTCGAACTCGTCGACGACAAATCCGGCGACCCGGAGATCATGGAAGTGGGCGGCCCCGAATCGGATGGGGAGCTGACCGCCTACGACAACCTCAATCCGCGTACCAAGGAACGCATCTGGGGTGATCTGTGCCGCGGCCCGCACATCCCGACCACCCGCTACATCCCGGCGTTCAAACTGACCCGCAGCAGTGCGGCGTACTGGCGGGGCAACCAGAACAATGCCAGCCTACAGCGGGTCTACGGCACCGCCTGGGAGTCACAGGAGGCGCTGGATCGCCACCTGGAACTGATCGAGGAGGCGCTGCGGCGCGATCATCGCAAGCTCGGTGTCGAACTCGACCTGTTCAGCTTCCCCGATGAGCTCGGCTCCGGACTGCCGGTGTTCCACCCCAAGGGCGGCATCGTGCGCAAGGAGCTGGAGGACTACTCGCGGCGCAAGCACGAACAGGCCGGCTACCAGTTCGTCAACACCCCGCACATCACCAAGGAGAACCTGTACATCACCTCCGGGCACCTGGAGTGGTACGCCGACGGGATGTTCCCGCCGATGCACATCGACGCGGAGTTCGACGAGAACGGCGCGGTGCGCAAACCCGGGCAGGACTACTACCTGAAGCCGATGAACTGCCCGATGCACCACCTGATCTACCGGTCCCGCGGGCGGTCATACCGGGAGCTGCCCCTGCGGCTCTTCGAGTTCGGTTCGGTGTACCGCTACGAGAAGTCCGGTGTCGTGCACGGCCTGACCCGGGTGCGCGGGATGACCCAGGACGACGCGCACATCTACACCACGCGCGAGCAGATGCGCGACGAGCTGACCTCACTGCTGGGCTTCGTGCTGGACCTGCTCTCGGATTACGGCCTCGACGACTTCTACCTGGAGTTGTCCACCAGGAACGAGGAGAAGTCCGTCGGCTCCGACGAGCTGTGGGAGGAGGCCACCGCCACCCTGCGTGAGGTTGCCGAGGCCTCCGGTTTGCACCTGGTCCCGGATCCGGGCGGCGCCGCCTTCTACGGTCCCAAGATCTCGGTGCAGGTCAAGGATGCGCTGGGCCGCAACTGGCAGATGTCGACCATTCAACTCGACTTCAACATGCCCGACCGGTTCGAACTCGAGTACACCGCCGCCGACGGCACCCGCCAGCAGCCGGTGCTGATCCACCGGGCGTTGTTCGGGTCCATCGAGCGGTTCTTCGGCGTCCTCACCGAGCATTACGCGGGTGCGTTCCCGGCTTGGCTGGCGCCGGTGCAGGTGGTCGGGGTGCCGGTGGCCGATGCGCATCTGCCGTATCTGGAAGATGTTGCCGCCCAGTTGCGCACCCGCGGTGTCCGGGTCGAGGTGGACAGCAGTGACGACCGGATGGCGAAGAAGATCGTCAACCACACCAACCAGAAGATCCCCTTCATGCTGCTCGCCGGTGACAAGGACATCGAGGCGAATGCGGTGTCCTTCCGGTTCGGGGACCGCACCCAGGTCAACGGCATCCCGCGTGATGCGGCGGTCGAGGCGATCGTGGACTGGATCGCGCGGCGGGAGAACGCCACTCCCACCGCGGATCTGATTACGGTGGATCCGTGAGCGAACCGGAGGCCATCATCGACCACGGCGTCGGCGAGCCCGACCATCTGCAGCGGTTGTGGACACCGCACCGGATGAGCTACATCGCCGAATCGCCGATGAAGAAGGGCTCCGGTTCGGCACTGTCGTCCGAACCGTTCACCGATATCCCGGCGATGTCCGACGAGGACGGGCTGATGGTCGCGCGTGGCGAACTGGTGTACGCCGTGCTCAACCTCTACCCGTACAACCCGGGCCACCTGATGGTGGTGCCGTACCGCCGGGTGTCCGAGCTGGAGGACCTGTCCGCCGACGAGACCGCTGAGCTGATGTCGTTCACCCAGAAGGCAATTCGTGTCATCAAGGCGGTCTCGCGGCCGCACGGGTTCAACGTCGGTCTCAATCTCGGCACGTCCGCCGGTGGCTCGCTGGCCGAGCATCTGCACATGCATGTCGTGCCGCGCTGGGGTGGGGACGCCAACTTCATCACCATCATCGGAGGGTCGAAGGTGATCCCACAGCTGCTCTCCGAGACGCGCCGGCTGCTGGCCGCGGAGTGGGCAGCTCAGCCGGGGGCGAGCGCAGCGACGGGGCAGTCAAAACAATGAGCAACTTCTACCTGATGACCAGGGCGGCATACACCAAGCTGTCGCGCCCGGTCGCCAGGGCGGCGCTGAGCGCCGGGCTCACCCCGGACAGCATCACGATCCTGGGCACGGCGGGGTCGATCGTCGCCGCATTGACACTGTTCCCGATCGGGCAGCTGTGGTGGGGTGGGTTCGCCGTCTTCATCTTCGTGCTGGCCGACATGCTCGACGGTGCGATGGCCCGGGAACGCGGTGGCGGAACACGATTCGGGGCGGTGCTGGACGCCACCTGTGACCGACTCAGCGATGGCGCGATCTTCTGTGGGCTGGCGTGGTGGGCCGCCTTCGGTGCACACAACACCGCCCTGGTGGTGGCCACCCTGATCTGTCTGGTCACCTCGCAGGTCATCTCGTATATCAAGGCCCGCGCCGAGGCCAGCGGTCTGCGCGGCGACGGCGGCCTGATCGAACGTCCCGAACGCCTGGTGATCGCCCTGGCCGGCGCCGGGCTGTCCGGGTTGTTCGGCTGGCCGTTGCTGCTGGACATCGCGATGTGGGTGCTGGCGGTGGCCAGCCTGGTGACCCTGGCGCAGCGGCTGCATTCGGTGCGCACCTCGCCCGGTGCCATGGATCCGCTGCCGGCCGCGCCGGCCGATGAGGCACCGCCGGCCGCGCCGGCCGATGAGGCACCGCCGGCCGCGCCGGCCGAAGGCGACCCACAGTGAGCACCCCGTCGGCTGGGGTGCCGAATGTGCGGGGGCTTGCGCTGCCACTGGGCGGGCAGCTCTCCGATCTGGGTTATGCCGCGGGCTGGCGGGTGGTGCGCGCCATGCCGGAGTTCGCCGCCCGCAACATGTTCGAGGCCGGGGCGCTGTACGCCGCGCGTGGTGGCGGCCCCGAACAACTGCGCAAGAATCTCGGCCGGGTGATCGGGGTACCGCCGGCACAGGTGCCCGGCAGCCTGATCCGTGCATCGCTGGCCTCCTACGCCCGGTACTGGCGTGAGGCGTTCCGCCTGCCGTCGATGGATCACGCGGCGGTCGCCGCCCGGGTTCAGGACCGGGTTGAGGGCCATCACCACATCGAGGCGGCACTGGCGGCCGGTCGCGGTGTGGTGCTCGCACTTCCGCACAGCGGCAACTGGGATATCGCCGGGGTCTGGCTGACCAACACCTATGGCCGGTTCGCGACGGTGGCCGAACGCCTCAAGCCCGAGTCGTTGTACAACCGGTTCGTCGACTACCGGGAGAGCCTCGGGTTCGAGGTGCTCCCGTTGACCGGTGGGCCGCGGCCGCCCTCGGAAGTGCTGGCCGACCGACTCGGCGACAACGGTCTGGTGTGCCTGATGTCCGATCGTGATCTCACCCGCTCCGGTGTGCAGGTCGATTTCTTCGGTGCGGCGACCCGGCTGCCGGGCGGCCCGGCGCGGTTGGCGTGTGAGACCGGCGCTGCGCTGCTGCCGGTGCATACCTGGTTCACCGAGGACGGGTGGGGGCTGCGCATCCACGAGCCGCTGGACACCTCCGGCGGTGATATCGGCGTCATCACCCAGGGGCTGGCCGACCGGTTCGAGGTCGGGATCGCCGAGTACCCGGCCGATTGGCACATGCTGCAACCGCAGTGGATCGCCGATCTGTCCGCCGAGCGCCGCGCCCGGCTCGAGGGCCGGTAGGGGAGCACCGATGCGCATCGGCATGGTGTGCCCGTACTCGTTCGACGTACACGGCGGTGTGCAGGCCCACGTGCTGCAACTGGCCGAGGTCTTCCGGGCCGGCGGCCACGAGGTCAGCGTGCTCGCCCCGTCCTCACCCCATGTGGACCTGCCCGACTATGTCGTCTCCGGGGGCAAGGCCATCCCGATCCCGTACAACGGCTCGGTGGCGCGCCTGCGGTTCGGCCCGGCCACCCACCGCAAGGTCAAACGGTGGCTGCAGCAGGGCGATTTCGATGTTCTGCACCTGCACGAGCCGAATGCGCCGAGCGTCTCGATGCTGGCGCTGATGATCGCCGAGGGGCCGATCGTCGCGACATTTCACACCTCGACCACAAAATCGTTGACGCTCAGCGTGTTCCAGGGAATGTTGCGCCCGCTCAACGAGAAGATCGTCGGCCGCATCGCGGTGTCGGATCTGGCCCGGCGCTGGCAGATGGAGGCGCTGGGATCCGACGCGGTCGAAATCCCCAACGGGGTGAACGTATCCGAGTTCGCCGAGGCCCCGCGGCTGGACGGATATCCGCGGGCGGGCCGCTCGGTGTTGTTTCTGGGCCGGTTCGACGAACCGCGCAAGGGCATGTCGGTGTTGTTGGGTGCGCTACCCCGACTGGTCGAGCAGTTCCCCGATGTCGAGGTGCTGATCGTGGGCCGCGGCGACGAGGCCGACCTGGCCGAGCAGGCCGGTCCGCACGCCACCAACCTGCGCTTCCTGGGTGCCGTCGACGATGCCGCCAAGGCCTCGGCGTTGCGCAGCGCGGATCTGTACTGCGCACCCAACACCGGCGGGGAGAGCTTCGGAATCGTGCTGGTCGAGGCGATGGCCGCGGGTACCGCGGTGGTGGCCAGTGACCTGGATGCCTTCAGCCGTGTGCTCGATCAGGGCGCGGCCGGTCGGCTGGTGCCCGTCGATGACCCGGATGCGTTGGCGGACAGTCTGATCGAGCTGTTGCGTGATGACAACGCACGTCAGCACTATGTGCGGATGGCCGCGGCGGCGGTGCGGCGCTACGACTGGTCGGTGGTGGCCGGTGAGATCATGCGGGTGTACGAGACGGTCAGCGGTTCGGGGGCCAAGGTCACGGTCACCGGCACCTCAGGCAGGAGCACCGCATGATGGTATGGCTGGTGGTGCTGCTGATCGTGCTCGGTGCGGCACTGCTGTTGACCGGCAGCTGGGCCTACCTGACGGCGAATCGGCTGGACCGGCTGCATGTGCGCTACGACCTGTCCTGGCAGGCACTCGACGGTGCGCTGGCGCGACGGGCGGTGGTGGCCCGCGCGGTGGCCGTCGACGCCTACGGCCGCGCCCCCGAGGCCAAGCGCCTGGCCGGGCTGGCCGATGCCGCCGAACGTGCCGACCGGCCGGCCCGCGAGGCCGCCGAGAACGCGCTGTCAGCGGCGCTGTCGTTGGTCGATCCGGTGGCGCTGCCCACCGCATTGGTCGCCGAGTTGGCCGATGCCGAGGCCCGCGTGCTGCTGGCCCGCCGCTTTCACAACGACGCCGTCCGCGACACCCTCGCCCTGCGGGAGCGTCCGCTGGTGCGGCTGCTGCACCTCGGCGGTACGGCGGCACTGCCGACCTATTTCGAGATCGCGGAGCGGGTGGGGCCCGCGGCTCGCGCCACCGGTTCGACCGGCAGTCGGGTGTCGGCACGTGTTGTGCTGCTCGACGAGGACGGCCGGGTGCTGTTGTTCCGCGGGTCCGACCCGGCCCGCACCGACGAGCCCGTCCCGCACTGGTGGTTCACCGTCGGCGGGGCGGTGGAACCCGGCGAAGAGCTTGTCGATGCCGCGGTGCGTGAGGTCACCGAGGAGACCGGCCTGCAGGTGAGGCCCACGGATCTGTTCGGGCCGGTGTGGCGACGCGAGGCGATCATCGATTTCAACGGGGCGGTGATGCGCAGCGAGGAGCACTTCTTCGTGCACCGCACCCGGCGGTTCGAGCCGTCCACGACCGGTCACAACGAGCTGGAACGCCGCTACATTGCAGGCCACCGATGGTGCGATGAGACAATGATCGGCGAGCTGGTCGCCAAGGGTGAATCCGTGTACCCGCTGCAGCTCGGCGAACTACTGGCACAGGCCGGAGAACTTGCTGATGTACGCGGTGCCGGACCGGGTGCGCAGCCTCAGCTGATTCGCTGAGTCTGCGGATTCAATCGATTTGGCACCACGTTTAGACTGGATCAGTAGCTGAGCAGAGGAGATGACGATGGATACCGCGGCGCAGAATGGCAGCCAGACCGGTACCGCGCGGGTGAAGCGTGGGATGGCCGAGATGCTCAAGGGCGGCGTGATCATGGACGTCGTCACCCCGGAGCAAGCGCGTATCGCCGAGGGCGCCGGTGCGGTGGCCGTGATGGCGCTGGAGCGGGTGCCCGCCGATATCCGTGCCCAGGGCGGGGTGTCGCGTATGTCGGATCCCGACATGATCGAGGGAATCATCGCCGCGGTGACCATCCCGGTGATGGCCAAGGTGCGGATCGGCCATTTTGTCGAGGCGCAGATCCTGCAGTCGTTGGGTGTGGACTACATCGACGAATCCGAGGTGCTCACCCCGGCCGATTACACCAACCACATCGACAAGTGGCGTTTCACGGTGCCGTTCGTGTGCGGGGCGACCAATCTTGGTGAGGCGCTGCGCCGGATCACCGAGGGCGCGGCGATGATCCGCTCGAAGGGTGAGGCCGGTACCGGCGATGTCTCCAATGCCACCACCCATATGCGCAAGATCGGCGGCGAGATCCGTCGGTTGACCTCGTTGAGCGAGGACGAGTTGTTCGTCGCGGCCAAGGAACTGCAGGCGCCGTACGAGTTGGTGGCCGAGGTGGCCCGGGCCGGCAAGTTACCGGTCACGCTGTTCACCGCCGGCGGTATCGCGACCCCTGCCGATGCGGCGATGATGATGCAGCTCGGTGCCGAGGGCGTGTTCGTCGGGTCGGGCATCTTCAAGTCCGGTGACCCGGCCTCGCGTGCCGCCGCGATCGTGAAGGCCACCACCTTCTACGACGATCCCGACGTACTGGCCAAGGTCTCGCGCGGGCTCGGGGAGGCGATGGTCGGCATCAACGTCGAAGATATCGCCCAACCGCACCGGCTCGCCGAGCGCGGCTGGTAACACGTGTCGATCGAGGAGATCCTCGACCTCGAGCAGTTGGAGGTCGACATCTACCGGGGTGGTGTGTTCAGCCCCGAATCCGGGTTCCTGCAACGGACATTCGGTGGCCACGTCGCCGGGCAGTCACTGGTCTCGGCGGTGCGCACCGTCGACTCGAAGTTCCAGGTGCACTCGCTGCACGGGTACTTCCTGCGGCCCGGTGATGCCCGGTCGCCGTCGGTGTATCTGGTCGAGCGCATCCGTGACGGTGGCTCGTTCGCGACCCGGCGGGTCAGTGCCGTCCAGCACGGGCAGACCATCTTCACCATGTCGGCCTCGTTCCAGACCGACCAGAGCGGGATCGAACATCAGGACGCCATGCCCACGGCGCCCGGCCCGGACGAGATTCCCAGCTTCAAGACCAACGCCAAGGTGTTCGACGACGCCAGCTTCCGGCAGTTCGACGAATGGGATGTCCGGATCGTGCCGCGCGACCAGGTGAACCGGTTGCCCGGCAAGGCTTCCCAGCAGCAGGTGTGGTTTCGGCACCGTGATCCGCTGCCGGATGACCCGGTGCTGCACATCTGCGCGTTGGCCTATCTTTCGGATCTGACGCTGCTCGGTTCGGCGCAGGTGAACCACCCCGACGAACGCAAGCACCTGATGATCGCCTCGCTGGATCACGCCATGTGGTTCATGCGGCCGTTCCGGGCCGACGAGTGGCTGCTGTATGACCAGTCCTCGCCGTCGGCCTGCGGCGGCCGGGCGTTGACCCAGGGCAAGCTGTTCAACCAGTACGGCGAGATGGTCGCGGCCGTCATGCAGGAGGGGCTGACGCGCTACCAGCGGGATTTCGTCCCGCCCGCGAAGTGACGGTCCGGGTCGGGGTACTCGCGCTCCAGGGCGATACCCGCGAACACCTGGCTGCATTGACCGAGGCCGGTGCGCAGGCCGTCACGGTGCGCCGCCTGACCGAGCTGGAATCCATTGACGCACTGGTGATCCCGGGTGGCGAATCCACCGCGATGAGCCATCTGCTGCGCGAGTTCGAGCTGCTGGAACCGTTGCGCACGCGGCTGGCCGACGGGATGCCGGCCTACGGGTCGTGTGCCGGCATGATCCTGCTGGCCACCGAGATCCTGGACGCCGGCGTGCCGGGCCGCGAGGCGCTACCGCTGGCCGGTATCGATATGACGGTGCGGCGCAACGCCTTCGGTCGCCAGGTGGACTCGTTCGAGGAGTCGATCCCGTTCATCGGGCTCGATTCCGAGGTGCACGCCGTGTTCATCCGGGCGCCCTGGGTGGAACGGGTCGGGCCGGCGGTCGAGGTCCTGGCCACCGCGGGCGGCCACCCGGTGGCGGTGCGCCAGGGCAAGGTGCTGGCGACGTCGTTTCACCCCGAGGTCACCGGGGACCGACGGGTGCACCGGATGTTCGTCGAGTCGCTGTAGGCCACTATCTGGTAGCCCGCAGGCCCAGTGTGCGCCGGCCGGCGCACACCAGTTCCTCCCGTAGACGTTTGGGAAAATCGTCATCGCCGGCGCCGTCGTACGGCAGGCCGACGGCAGCCGAGATGCCGGTCATGACCATCGCGGCCTTGATCTGACCGCCCATCCCCGGTTCGACGCCGGAGAGTAACGACATCTGGCGTTGTACCACCGCGCCCCAGGCCGGCCGGCTACGGAGGAACTCGGTGACACCGGGATCGCCGGTGAGCACCGGGATCAACTCGCGGTTCGCGACGGCCAATCCGGCGAAGCCGGTCAGGGCGGCGTCGGCCTGTGCACGCGCACCTCGAGTGGCCTCGGCGGCGGTCACGATGGGTTCGAGGGCGGCGATCAGCGGTTCCAAGATGGCCTCGAGAAGCTCGTCACGGGTCCGGAAATGGTGGTAGATGGCCGATTTCGTCAGGTCGAGCTCATCGGAGATCATCTGCAGCGACGTGCCGGCGACGCTGTGCCGCCGGAACGAATCGATGGCGACTGCGATGAGTCGCTGACGGGTGGGGCCTGTCGGGCCGCTCACATCGCCGCCAAAAAAGTAGTGCTGCTGACAATCTCTAGGTGCTCGACCATTCGTACAGTTTACGTCTGTACGATCGGTCAGGAATCAGCTTTACGATTGGTCAGTTTTCAGCCACCCTGAGGAGAGCCTCTTGACTGCTTCGGACGTGCTTGCCGACGTTGATTTTTTCCGCGACCCAGCGTTGGTCGTCGATCCCTACGAGCTGTATCGGCGCATGCGGTCCGTCAGTCCCGTGCTGCGTGAACCCACCCAGGGTGTATACATCGTCACCGGATATCAAGAGGCCCAGACGATCCTCGGTGATCCCGGCACCTTCTCGTCCTGTACCAGCGTGTCCGGACCATTTCCTGGATTTCCGGTGCCGCTGGAAGGGCTCGCCGACGAGGATGTGCAGGAGTTGATCGAGCAGCACCGTCACGAACTGCCGTTCAGCGATCAGCTACCCACCTTCGATCCTCCGACGCACACCGCGCACCGGGCACTGCTGTCGCGAATGATCACACCCAAGCGACTGAAGGAGAACGAGGAATATCTCTGGCGTCTGGCCGATCGGGTGCTCGCTCCGTACGTGGCGCAAGGCGGCGGTGAGTTCATCGGCGCGGTCGCCAACCCGGTTGCTCTACTGGTCATCGCCGATCTGCTGGGTGTTCCGGAAGCCGACCGCACCGACCTCGCCGAGCACTTGGTCGGGGACAGCTCGCTCGGCAGCACCGAGGGCGAGCAGATGTCACATACCCCGCTGGAATACCTCTATCACCGCTTCGGTGAGTACATCTCCGAACGCCGCGCGAACCCGCGTGCCGACGTGCTGACCGATATGGCGAAGGCGACCTTCCCCGACGGCTCCACCCCGGAAGTCATCGATGTGGTGCGGGTGGCCGCCAACTTGTTCTCGGCTGGCCAGGAGACCACGGTTCGGCTGCTGTCCTCGGCGTTGCAGGTGCTGGCCGAGTACCCCGAGATACAGGACCGGCTACGCGCCGATCCCGACCGGATACCCAGCTTCATCGAGGAGTCCCTGCGCTTCGAGAGCCCGATCCGCGGTGACTTCCGGCTCGCCCGGGCCACCGCCGAGCTCGGCGGGGTCGTCATCCCGGCCGGCGCCACCGTGATGGTGAATCTCGGTGCCGCGAACCGGGATCCGCGCCAGTTCGAGGATCCGGACACCTTCGACCTCGACCGGCCGAACGCCCGCCGGCATATCGCCTTCGGCCGCGGCATCCATAGCTGCATCGGCGCGCCACTGGCCCGTGCCGAGGGGCGGATCGTCATAGAGCGCCTGCTCCGCAGCACCGATCGGATCCGCATCGACGAGAGCAGGCACGGCGCGGCCGGCGCACGTCGTTATGACTACGTACCGACCTTCATCCTGCGCGGTCTGACCGAACTGCACCTGTACGTCGATCCTGCCAGGGCCATCGACCATGGATTGAAAGAGGAGACATGTCAGTAGATTTCGATCGTCGTGACCGCACCCCATTCGACCTGACCGGCAAGGTCATCGTCATAGTCGGCGGCGGCCAGATGGCCGGTGACACCGTCGGAAACGGGCGCGCCACCGCGCTGCTCGCAGCCCGACACGGCGCCGAGGTGGTCGCCGTCGACCTGAATCTGGCTTCCGCGCAGGAGACTGCGGATCTGATCACCGAGGAGGGTGGCAAGGCCTACGCCGTCCATGCCGATGTCTCGAAAGAGGAGGACTGCCAGCGCATTTTCGACGAGGTCATGGAACAGAGCGGCAAGGTCGACGGCATGGTCTACAGCGTGGCGACCAACCCGCCCTTCGACTTCGAGAACAATACGATGGAGACCGAGGCCTTCAACTACGGCATCAACGTCAACATGCTCGGTGCCTACTACTGCAACCTCTTCGCCGCGGCCTGTATGGAGAAGAATCCGGGACACAGCACAGGCAGCATTGTCAACTTTTCGTCGATCGCCAGCATGAAGAACGAGATCGGGCTGAATATCGGCATCATGCCGTACGCACTCGGCAAGTGTGGACTGAACTACATCACCGAACTGACCGCCGTGCAGTTCGCCGGTGCGGGTGTGCGGGCCAACACGCTGATGCTCGGCCCGATCGATTCCCCGCTGGGCAACCACGACTCACAGGAACTGTTCGGGCACACTCCCGATGAGGTCGACGAGGCCTACGGCGAGGTTGTCAAACTCAAGATGGGCCGGGCCGGCACCTGGGAGACCGCGTACGCGGCGCTGTATCTGCTGGCTGACGAATCCCGCTTCATGACGGGTCAGCAACTGCGCCTCGACGGCGGCGCCACGCTGGTGCGCTAAAGACCGGTCAGCGGATCGCGAGCCCGGTCAGCGTGCGCGCCATCACCAGTCGCTGGATCTCACTGGTGCCCTCGAAGATGGTGAAGATCTTCGCGTCGCGGTGCATGCGCTCGACCGGGTACTCGCGGGTGTAACCGTTGCCGCCGAGGATCTGGATGGCCTCGTCGGTGACATAGGTGGCGGTCTCGCTGGCGACCAGCTTGGCCATCGACCCTTCGGCCGACTCGAACGCCTTGCCGTTGCGGGCCATCCAGGCCGCCCGGTAGACCAGTAGTCGCGAGGCGTCGATGCGGGCCTTCATATCGGCCAGCTTGAACGCCACACCCTGGAACTCGCCGATCTTGCGGCCGAATTGCTCACGCTCGCAGGCATAGTCGAGGGCGTACTCGTAGGCGGCGCGGGCGACGCCGACGGCCATCGCGCCGACCGTGGGGCGGGTCCGCTCGAAGGTGGCCATCGCGGCCTGGCCGGCGGCCCGCTTGCCGTCGCGCACCTTGGCGATCCGGGCGTCGAACTTGTCCTTGCCGCCGACGATCAGGCGGCCGGGGATGCGCACCTCGTCGAGTACCACCTCGGCGGTGTGCGACGCGCGGATACCGTGCTTGAGGAACTTCTGGCCCTGGCTCAGCCCGGCGGTGCCCGGCGGGATGATGAACGATGCCTGTCCACGGCTGCCCAGTTCCGGGTACACCGAGGCGACGACGATGTGCACCTCGGCGATCCCGCCGTTGGTGGCCCAGGTCTTGGTGCCGTTGAGCACCCATTCGTCGGTGGCCTCGTCATAGCGGGCCCGGGTCAGGATGGACCCGACATCGGAACCGGCGTTGGGCTCGGACGCGCAGAATGCGGCTACCTTGGGATCGTCGACGGTGCCGAACATCTGCGGCAGGAACTCGCCGATCTGTTCAGGTGTGCCGCCGCCAGCCAGCGACGCGGCCGCCAGGCCGGTGCCCAGAATGGACAGCGCGATCCCGGCGTCGCCCCAGAACATCTCCTCGAACACCACCACCATGCCCAGGCCGGACGGTTCGGCGGCCTGCTCGGCGAACATCTCCATGGAGTAGAGGCCGATCTTGGCGGCCTCGGCGATGATCGGCCAGGGGGTTTCCTCGCGCTCATCCCACTCGGCAGCGGCGGGGCGCACGACATCGGCGGCAAACTCATGGACCCACTTCTGCACATCGAGCAGGTCTGAGGACAACTCCAGGGAGAAGGTCATGCCCGCTACCTTACTCCAGAGTAAGATAGCGGTACATCAAGTGTGGTTGAGCTAACAGCTGACGGTGGCGCAAATATGTTGCTTATAGGATTGCCCGGTGAGCGACGTGCACCCGCCGTATGAGAACGAGCGGGTACTCGAGGCGCCCTCGCCCGCCACGCTGGAGTTGATCTCGCCGTACCTTCCTCAGATTCGCGACAGTGCTGCGGAGTTGGCGGCAGATTTCTACGCGACACTGTTGCAGCGCACCGAATCGCACCGTTACCTGGACAACTCGATCGTCGAAGCGCGGCTCATGGCGGAGTGGACGCGATGGTTGCAGGCGGCGTTCTCGACCGAATCGATGCTTGACGTGGCGACCTTCGAGGCCCGTCAGCAGCAGATCGGCGAGATCCATGCCCGGATCCGGGTCCCCGTGCACCTGGTCAACATCGGTGCCTTGCGACTGCGTTCGCAGATCTCGAATCTGGTGCGCGCGCGGACCGACCAGCCCTGGGAGAGCCGTTATGACGCCATGCGCTTCTTCGAGAGCTGGATCGACGGTGCCATCACCGCGATGACCCGCGCCGGCATCCGCCGGATCGTCGATCGCACCCGGGTCGAGGAGTCCTACCGGCTGTTCTCGTTGGATCAAGACATGAACCTGGAGCGCGAACGTCAACGGTCCAGCCTGCTGGAGTGGTCGCAGTCGACACTGTTCGCGACCGTGCACGCCCAGAACGTCGCGGCGGTGGACGAACTGGCCTTCGCGCCATTCGGGCGCTGGGTCCGGCACCGCGCCGAGATCATCTTCGGCAGCACGCCCCAGTTGGCCGAGATCAACTCGGCCGTCGCCCATGTGGACCGGGCGCTGCTGCCGACGCTGCGTTCGGACGATCTCGGCGTGCGGATGGAGACACTGCAGATGTTGGGTGCCGAGGTCGAACGGATCCTGGCACTGCTCGGCGAGATGTTCGAAGGGCTCTCCGAACTCGAGCTCGGACGCGACGCGTTGACGCGCACCCTGAACCGGCGCTTCCTATCGTCGATCCTGTTGCGCGAGATAGGTTTTGCCAACACGGCATCGATGAGTCTGTCGGGGTTCATGGTCGATGTGGACAGTTTCAAGGACATCAACGACCTGCACGGTCACCATGCCGGTGACGCGGTGTTGCGCACGCTGGCCGGGATCCTGGCCGATACGGTCCGCTCCAGCGATTTTGTGTTCCGTTACGGCGGCGAGGAGTTCTTCGTGCTGTTGGTGGAGACGGAGCTGTCCGGCGGTGTCGACATGGCCGAGCGCATCCGGCGTTCAGTCGCGGACTCCGCGTTCAATGTCGGCGACACCCGGATCGGGGTGACGGTGTCGATCGGTGTCGCGTCCTATGACGGACACCCCGACCCGGATGATCTGGTGCGGCGTGCCGATACCGCGCTGGCCACGGCCAAACGGTCGGGTCGCAACCGGGTCGCGGTCGCCTGACCGAGGTTTAACCGATTACGGGCAGCCGCAGCCGGGATGCCGAGTCCACCCGGTTGCGGCTGCTGGTGCCGACGCTCGCGTGCCGGAAGTTCATGATCGCCGGTGTCTGCGGGTCCTGATCGTCGCCGTTGAGCACCAGTCGGATGCGGTGCCCGGCCGCGAAGCGGCGGGCGTTGGGCACCAGCACGATCCGGTACTCGACATCCTCACCGATCGGGACGGCGACCGGAGCCTGTTCGGATTCGCGCAGCGAGGCCCGCAGCCAGCCGGCGGTGACGTCGGTGACCTCGCCGTCCGGTGCGACGTCCTGCAACGTGGCGATCCACGCGACATCGGCGGCGGTGGCCGACGCGAGCAGGCGCAGTTCGATCTCGCCGACCATATCGAGATCGGACGGCAGCACCTCGGTGGTCCAGCGCAGATCGGCAGGCGGGTCGATGGCGCTGGGCTTCACCCGGCCGGTGCCCGCGCCCAGTGTCATGAATTCGCGCGTGCCGCCGTCACCTTCGTCGCTGCCGAGGACACCGTCGGTGCGCAGCGCGAGCTCGAGATGGGTGGCAGCGGGCGGCCAGGTCGCGCTGGCATGCCAGTCGCCGTCGGTCCCACCGGGCAGCGCGTACCGCACCGGATCGCCGTCGTCGATCCCGGTGTCGCGGCCCTTGAGCCAACGGTCGTACCAGGCCAGCGCCTCGATGTGCAGGCTTTCCCAGGGCCAGGTCAGGCCGAACTTGTCCAACATGCCCAGGCGCACGTTCGGGTTGTGCGCCAGGCCCTTCCAGGCGATGAACGTCGAGGGTAGGTGCAGCGGCACGTTCTCCCAGTCGCAGCCGAGGTACACCGGGATGTCGATATTGCCCAGCAGTCCGGTGAGATCACGTTCGTCCCACCATTCGTCGCGTACCGGATGGTTGACACACACGTCGAGCCACAGCTGGTCCCAGGGGTGCGGATCGTGGGGGAGCTTGAGCAGCTGGTGCATCATGGTCACCGCCGCTTCACCGTTCATCGTTCCGAACTTGCGGTGCAGGGGCGCCAGATTGAGCACCTTGCGGGCCAGGTGCACCGGCAGGCCGCGCCAGAAATCGTCACCGCGTGCCGCCGTCAGACCCATCATCGACAGGAACGGCGTGATGAATCCGGAGCTGACCAGTCCGTGATGCGAGGACGCCTCGAAGAGGTCCGCGGTGACCGCCACCGGGAAGATCGCTTTCAGGTGTGGAGGCCGTTCGACGGCGGCCTCCAGCTGCGTCATCGCGAAATAGCTGATGCCGATCATGCCGACATTGCCGTCACACCAGGTTTGCTGCGCGGCCCACTCGACCAGGTCGTGCATATCGCGGCGCTCGGCGCCATCGAAGAAGCCGAAATCGCCTCCGGAGCCGCCGGTTCCGCGCACGTTCGCGATGATGTGCACGTACCCGCGCGACACCCAGAACTCGGTGTTGCCCGCCTCGATGAACCCCATCGGCGCGCCGAGATCCTGGATCTGGCGAGGGTAGGGGGAGGCCGCGATGAGGGCGGGGAAACGACCGTCGCCGTCGGGTCGGTGCACATCGGCCATCAGTGAGATGCCGTCGCGCACCGGTACCGCCACGTTGATGTCGTGCCGGATCCGGTGTGTCGGCTCGCTGAGATGGCGGTACTCGCGCCCGGTGGTCTGCGGCCCGTTCAGGTTCATGAGTTTCACGCTACGTTGAAACTAGTCTCAACGCAACGTGAAACTTCTGTTATCGTCGACGCATGCCGAAGAAGCCGCCCGGCCCGCGCGACGAACGGGGTGTCCTGCAGGCGCGCATCCTGGCCGCCGCCCGCGAGGAGTTCGCCCAACACGGCTGGGCCGGAACCACATTGCGTGCCGTCGCCCGCGGCGCCGATGTCGACCCAGCGTTGATCTACCACTACTTCGGCTCCAAGGAAGCCCTGTTGGACGCCGCGACCACCCCGCCGCCGCGGTGGCTGGAATCGGTGGCCCGTACCTGGGCGACACCGGCGGACCGGCTCGGCGAGGCGCTGCTGCGACTGATGCTCGGGGCCTGGGCCGACGACGAGATCGGACCCGTCCTGCGGGCGGTGCTGCTGACGGCCGCGCACGACGAGACGACCCGGGAGAAGCTGCGCCGCATCGTGGAGGGCAGCCTGATGGGCGCCGCTCAGATAGGCGCCGACGAAACGGACCGGCGCACCCGAAGCGGGCTGATCTCCTCACAGATCATGGGTCTGGCGATGATGCGTTATGTCTGGCGGGTCGAACCCATTGCCTCCATGGCCGACGGCGACCTGGTCGCCGCCATCGCGCCGAACCTGCAGCGCTATATCGAGGGGGACCTCTCGGTGGCCGGTGCCGTCTGAACCGCGGCCGCGGCCGCGGCCGGCAGGTCGGTCCGGTCACCGGTACGCGGCGGATAGATCCGCTCGCGGTTGATGATCATCGTGGTCGCCTTGGCGGCAGCACCCGTCGCCGCGACTGCACGGCAGCCGGCCCGGCAGTTCGCAGGCGGTCTCGATACCGGTCAGGCCGGCGCTGACGACCACGACGGTGCGCGGGCCGGCGAGGTTGTCGAGGTCCCGCGAACCCCGACCCGATGATCAGCACCTTGCGCACCCGTGCAGGTTTTCACACCACGTAGACTGGTCAACTGACGTTTCACCAGAAAGAGGGCGTACCTGCATGAGCGGCCATTCCAAGTGGGCCACCACGAAGCACAAGAAGGCGATCATCGACGCCCGTCGCGGCAAGAACTTCGCCAAGCTGATCAAGAACATCGAGGTCGCGGCGCGCACCGGTGGTGGTGACCCGGGTGGCAACCCGACCCTGTACGACGCGATCCAGAAGGCCAAGAAGTCCTCGGTGCCCAACGACAACATCGAGCGCGCGCGCAAGCGCGGCGCCGGTGAAGAGGCCGGCGGCGCCGACTGGCAGACCATCACCTATGAGGGCTACGGCCCCAATGGTGTTGCCGTCCTGGTCGAATGCCTGACCGACAACAAGAATCGCGCCGCCGGCGAGGTCCGGGTCGCGATGACCCGCAACGGCGGCAACATGGCCGATCCGGGTTCGGTGTCCTACCTGTTCTCCCGTAAGGGCATCATCACCCTGGAGAAGAACGGGCTGTCCGAGGACGACGTGCTGGCTGCGGTGCTGGAGGCCGGTGCCGAGGAGATCAACGACCACGGCGAGAGCTTCGAGATCATCTCCGAGCCCACCGACCTGGTCGCGGTCCGCACCGCACTGCAGGACGCGGGCATCGACTACGACTCCGCCGAGTCCGGTTTCCAGCCGTCGGTCAGCGTGCAGGTCGACGTGGATGCCGCCCGCAAGGTGCTCAAGCTCGTCGATGCGCTGGAGGACAGCGACGACGTGCAGGAGGTCTACACCAATGTCGACATCCCCGACGATGTCGCCGCGCAGCTCGACGAGGACTAGAAGGCAGTACTGATCGGGGTATCCCCGCCGATCAGTTCGAAGGTGCGGCCCGCCGTCGCCGGCGAGTCCAGCACGGCCAGCAGCACCGCGGCCACATCGGCGCGCGGGATGTCGCCGCGGCCGGTCGTCCCGGCGATGAGCACCAGACCCGTGCCGGGACCGTTGGTCAGCCGGCCCGGCCGGACGATGGTGCTCTGCAGACCCGCGCGGGCGCGGACGTTCGAGTCGGCCTCGGATTTCGCGATGATGTAGGCGCGGAAGACCTCGTCGTACCCGGCGTCGAGGCTGCGATCGTCGGCCGAGATCGCCGACACCAGCACGTAGCGGCCGACCCCGGCCGCCTCGGCGGCGTCGGCCAGCAGGATCGCTGCGTCACGGTCCACCGTCTGCTTACGTTCGACCCCACTTCCCGGTCCGGCGCCCGCGGCGAACACCACCGCGTCGGCCCCGGCGAGCGCCTCGGCGACCTCGGCACTCGTGCTGTTCTCCAGATCCAGCACCACGGCCTCGGCCCCGACGGCCGCCAGATCGGGCGCGTGTTCGGGATTGCGCACCAGGCCGACCGCCTGGTCGCCGCGGGCGGTCAGCAGCTGTTCGAGAATCAGGGCGATCTGGCCGTGTCCACCGGCGATGACGACTCGCATGTTTCCAGCCTGCCACGGCAAGATGTGTCGATGGCTGTCGTGACGGACCCGAACGGCGTGCAGTGGTCGGTGCACCGCAGGTGGTGGCCGTTCTGGAATCTCGGCGGGTTCGCACTCGAGGGCCTCTTCGGTCTGGTCATGGCCGCGCCGTGCCTCGTGCTGTGGCCGATGTGGTTGGTTTCCAAATGGCTGGGCGCGCGCTGGCGGATCGTCGTCGTGCGTCACGACACCGAGGTGGAGACCCGGCTGGTCCGCGGCTGGAGGGCGTCCGGTGCCAGTATCGACCAACTGGCCCTGCAGATCGCCCGCGGCTGGCGGTCAGGCCACTTCAGCATCTGAGGTGTGTCCCTGCCCGAATGTGTCCGACCCGACGGCTACTGTATCGAACAGGTGTTCTGATACGAAGGGGTTGGCGTGCGGGTAATGGGAGTTGATCCCGGTTTGACGCGCTGCGGGTTGTCCATGATCGAAACCGGGCAGGGGCGTCACGTCACAGCGCTCGATGTCGACGTGGTGCGCACCCCGTCCGATGCGCCGTTGCAGAAGCGGCTGCTCACCATCAGCGACACCGTCGAACACTGGATGGACACCCACGTCCCGGATGTCATCGCCATCGAGCGGGTGTTCGCCAACAACAACGCCAACACCGCGATGGGCACCGCCCAGGCCGGTGGGGTGATCGCCTTGGCCGCCGCCCGCCGCGGTATCGACGTGTTCTTCCACACCCCGTCCGAGGTGAAGGCCGCGGTCACCGGCAACGGCCGCGCCGACAAAGCGCAGATCACCACGATGGTCACCAAAATCCTTGGTCTGCAACAGAAGCCGACGCCGGCCGACGCCGCCGACGCGCTGGCGCTGGCCATCTGCCACTGCTGGCGGGCGCCGATGATCGCACGGATGGCCGAGGCGGAAGCCAAGGCCGCCGATCAGAAGAAGCGGTATCAGGCCCGGCTGAAGGCGGCGCGCGCATGATCGCCTCGGTCCGCGGTGAGGTCATCGAGATCGCGCTCGATCACGTCGTCATCGAAGCCGCCGGCGTCGGCTACAAGGTGATGGCCACACCGTCGACGTTGTCCACGCTGCGCCGCGGTGAGGACGCCCGCCTGATCACCGCGATGATCGTGCGTGAGGACTCGATGACCTTGTACGGCTTCGCCGACGGCGAGGCCCGGGACCTGTTCAACACCCTGCTCGGGGTCTCCGGCGTCGGACCCAAGATCGCCCTGGCCACCCTCGCGGTGTACGACGCCCAGGCGCTGCGGCAGGCGTTGGCCGACGGTGACGTCACCGCGCTGACCCGGGTGCCCGGTATCGGTAAACGCGGTGCCGAACGCATGGTGCTGGAACTGCGCGACAAGATCGGTGCGGTCGCCGGTGCCGGCGGGTCGGTCTCGGTCACCGGCCACACGGTCCGCATGCCGGTGGTGGAAGCCCTTGTCGGCCTTGGCTTTGCGGCCAAGCAGGCCGAGGAAGCCACCGACAAGGTGCTCGCCGACGATCCGAATGCCACCACGTCGGCCGCGCTGCGGGCGGCGCTGTCCATGCTGGGCAAAAAATGACGCTCGGTGAGAAGTGATGGGCCGCTTCGACGAGGGCTCCGAAGACGACATCCCCGACGAGCGGGACGTCTCCCCGGCGCTGACCGTGGGCGAAGGTGATATCGACGCCAGCCTGCGGCCACGGTCGCTCAGTGAGTTCATCGGCCAACACCGGGTGCGCGAGCAGCTGCAACTGGTCATCGAGGGGGCCAAGAACCGCGGCGGCACACCGGATCACATTCTGCTGTCCGGCCCGCCCGGGCTGGGCAAGACCTCGCTGGCCATGATCATCGCCGCCGAACTGAACTCGGCGCTGCGGGTCACCTCGGGGCCTGCGTTGGAACGCGCCGGGGACCTGGCTGCCATGCTGTCCAATCTGGTCGAGGGCGATGTGCTGTTCATCGACGAGATCCACCGCATCGCGCGGCCCGCCGAGGAGATGCTGTATCTGGCGATGGAGGACTTCCGGGTCGACGTCGTGGTCGGCAAAGGCCCTGGGGCGACGTCGATCCCGCTCGATGTCGCCCCGTTCACGCTGGTGGGCGCGACCACCCGCTCGGGCGCGCTGACCGGCCCGCTGCGCGACCGGTTCGGGTTCACCGCACACATGGATTTCTATGACCCAGCCGATCTGGAACGGGTGCTGGCGCGCAGCGCGGGCATTCTGGGTATCGAGCTGGAGGCCACCGCCGGTGCCGAGGTGGCCCGCCGCTCGCGCGGCACGCCACGCATCGCCAACCGGCTGCTACGCCGGGTCCGCGACTACGCCGAGGTGCGGGCCGACGGTGTCATCACCCGCGATATCGCCAAGGCGGCCCTGGAGGTCTACGACGTCGACGAACTGGGCCTGGACCGGCTGGACCGGGCCGTGCTGTCGGCGCTGACCCGCAGCTTCGGCGGCGGACCGGTCGGCGTGTCGACCCTTGCGGTGGCGGTCGGGGAGGAGGCGACCACCGTCGAGGAGGTGTGTGAACCGTTCCTGGTCCGGGCCGGGATGATTGCCCGCACCCCGCGTGGCCGGGTCGCGACACCGCTGGCGTGGACACATCTGGGGCTGCAGCCGCCGGTTCGCGGACTGGGCCAGGCCGGCCTGTTTGAATGAGCTGCATGCTCACCGGCGCACTGATCTTCGCGGGCCTGGCCGCGCTGCTGCACGTCTACATCTTCGTGATGGAATCGCTCACCTGGACTTCACCGCGCACCCGCGCCACCTTCGGCCTCAGTGCGCAGGAGGCCGAGAACACCGAGGAGATGGCCTTCAATCAGGGTTTCTACAACCTGTTCCTGGCCATCATCGGCGGGGTCGGCATCGTCGCCGTCGGGCTCGGGCGCCACGGGGTGGGTGCCGCGCTGATCCTGGCCGGGGTGGGCTCCATGCTGGCCGCCGCGCTGGTGCTGCTGCTGTCCTCACCGGACAAGGCGCGCGCCGCTATCACCCAGGGGGCGTTCCCGTTGATCGCGGTGATTCTGCTGGTCGTCCACATGATCACCTAGTTTCGGGCGGTCTGGGCTGGGTACTCAGTGCGTCGACAGAGGAGGCCCACATGAAGATCTCGCGTAGCCGCGGTGCCCTGAGCGGTTTTCTGTTGATCGTGCTCGGCGCCTGGGGTGCACTCGTGCCCTTCGTCGGCCCCTATTTCGGTTTCGCCTATACACCCGACTCACCGTGGGCGTGGACCATGGGACGTGGCTGGCTGCAGGTGCTGCCGGGTGCGGTGGCCCTGGTCGGTGGCCTGCTGTTGCTGATGTCCCGCAATCGCGCCACCGCGATGCTGGGTGGCTGGCTCGGCGTGGGCGCCGGTGCCTGGTTCGTTGTCGGCCGCGCGTTCGCGGGACCGCTCGGCCTCGGCACCCCGGGAAGTCCGGTCGCGGTCACCCAAGCCAAGAGTGTGCTGCTCGAACTGGCCTACTTCTCCGGTCTCGGCGCGTTGATCGTGTTCTTGGGCGCCGCCGCCATCGGCCGACTGTCGGTGCGCAGCGTCCGTGATGTCGCGCTGCGGGAGGCCGCGGTCGTGGAGGCGCCGGTCGAGGCACCGATGGCGACCGGTCCGATCATGGCGACCGAACCGGATCAGGTGACGGCCCCGACTCGGCGTCGGTCGCTGAAGAATCGGTTGTTCGGGTCCCGTCGGACGCCGGTTCCGCACTAGTAGCGGGCAGGTCGGCGGCATGACGTACCCGATGGCGCGGCAGCGCCCGGTCGGCCAGATGCCGCAGGTGCCGGTCGCTCATCATCCCGGCGATACAGAATTCCTCGCCGGCGGCGATGCGCGCGACCACCGCATCGCCGCCGGCGACCTTGCGCAATACCGCCGCCACCGAGGTCAGAACGCGATCACCGGCGGCATGGCCCTGGGTGTCGTTGATCGCCTGAACGCATCCAGGTCGACCATCACCACGCCGAGCGCGCCGCGATCGCGCACCAGTCGGGTGGCCTCGCCCCGATGCCGAGGATCAGCGTGAGGAACGGGCTGGTGTGCGTGAACGCCACGAGTCCGGCGATCGACACGCGCACCGCCGAGGAGAGTGCGAACAGGCGTGATGTCCGCCGGGACGGCCAGCGGGGGAGAGGTACGCGCGGTGGTCGCTATCACCATACGGGTCAGTCACGAGCCTGCTCCGGGTTGAGCTCGTCGAGAAGGCGTTGCATCGTCGAGCACATACGGGCGAACTCGTGCTCACCCACGATCGCTCCCCACCGTTGCTCGAGGTCGTCGACCCGGGCACCCGCCGCGCTCATCAACGCCCGGCCGCGTTCGGTGAGATCGATGAGCTTGGCCCGCCCATCGTTCGGATCCGGCCGGCGCTCCAGATAGCCGAGTTCGGTCAGGTTGTTCACCAGCTCGGAGGTGGCCGCCAGACTCAGCTGCGCGCGCTCGGCCAGCTCGGTCAGTCGTATTCCGCCGAGCCGGACGTTGCCGAAGATCTGGAAATGCGGTTCGCGGATATCGCCGAACCCGGCCTCCACGCGAGGAGCGGCCAGGTCGTCACGGAACTCGTGCAACAGTCGAACCAGCAATTGCCCGATCGCCAGGCGGTCCCTTGACGGCCCCATGAAAGCGGAGAATACTACGGATTCCGAAGTTTCGGGTTCCGAAGTATTCAAGGTAATGGGGATCGCCATGAGCGGTACGACCACCCGGCTGGGGCGCCTGCATGTCGAGACCATCGGATCTGGCGATCCTGTGGTGTTGTGGCACAGCCTCTTTCTCGATTCCCGGTCCTGGTGCGGACTGGCCGAGCAACTGGCATCCGATCACGCGGTGACGGTCATCGACGGCCCGAGCCATGGCCGTAGCGAGCCGATCGCCCGGGATTTCACCTTCGCCGAATGCGTGTCCGCCGCCGAGGCGGTGCTCGACGATCTCGGCGTGCGTGGTCCGGTGCATTGGGTGGGCAATGCCTGGGGAGGTCATGTCGGCATCCAGTTGGCGTCGGATCGCCCGTCGCGCATCCGCACCCTGACCACCATCGGAACGCCGGCGCACGCGCTGCGCCCGATGGAGCGCTGGACCAAGGCTTGGCCGCTGGTTCAGTTGTACCGACTCGTCGGGCCGAATCCGCTGCTGCTCAAACCGCTGTCGGATGCGTTGGTCGGAGCCGAATCGCAAACCATGGCACCGGATCTCGCGACCCTCGTCATGGGTGCCTTCACGGGTGCGCAGCGGTCGGCCATGTTCCATGCGATCCGGTCGATGATGCTGCACCGTCCAGGCATGTCCGCCCAGATGAGGCGCATCGGCGCGCCTACGCTCATCATCGCCGGTCGCGACGACATCACCGGCTGGCGCCCTGCCGATGCCGCCGCGGTGGCCGAGGCCATGGCCGACGCGCACGTCGTGGCGACGGCAGGTTCGGGCCACTCCTCGCCGCTGCTGATCGATCGCGATGCGGTGCTCGGTGCGATCAGGGAGTTCTGGCGCGGTCGGTGAACGGCCGTCTGATCTGTTGGGCTACAGCGTCTTCAGCGCCGCGGCCAGGATGTCGAGCGCCTCGGTGAGCAGTTCGTCGCCGATCGCCAACGGCGGCAGGAAGCGCAGCACGTTTCCGTAAGTTCCGCAGGACAACACGATCACACCCTGGGCATGCGCGGCCGCGCACAGCGCCTTGGTCAGGTCGGCATCGGGTTCGGTGGTACCGGCCTTGACCAGTTCCACCGCGATCATGGCGCCGCGCCCGCGGACATCACCGATGCGTTCGTCATCGGCCTGCATCCGGTGCAGCCGGTCCTTCATCAGCCGCTCGATCTGTCCGGCGCGGGCGACCAGGCCGTCGGTCTCGATGGTCTCGATGGTCGCCAGCGCCGCGGCACAGGCGACGGGGTTGCCGCCATAGGTGCCCCCCAGTCCGGACACATGCGGGGCGTCCATGATCTCGGCGCGCCCGGTCACCGCGGCCAGCGGCAGGCCGTCGGCGATGCCCTTGGCGGTGACGATGAGATCGGGCTCGATGCCCTCGTGCTCACAGGCGAACATCGCGCCGGTACGCGCAAACCCGGTCTGCACCTCGTCGGCGATGAACACCACATTGTTGTCCCGGCACCACGCCAGCAACGCGGACAGGAAACCCGGGGCGGGCACGATGAACCCACCCTCACCCTGGATCGGCTCGATGATGACCGCTGCCAGATTGTCGGCGCCGACCTGCTTGTCGATGACATTGATGGCGCGTTTGGCGGCCAGTTCGCCGTCATTGGCCAGTTCCTTGCCGAACTCGGCATCGCGGAACGGATACGACAGGGGAGCCCGGTAGATCTCCGGAGCGAACGGGCCGAACCCGTTCTTGTAGGGCATCGACTTGGCGGTCAGCGCCATCGTGAGGTTGGTGCGGCCGTGATAGGCGTGGTCGAACGCGACGACGGCCTGCTTGCGGGTGTAGGAGCGGGCGATCTTGACAGCATTCTCGACCGCCTCGGAACCGGTGTTGAACAGTGCCGAGCGCTTCTCGCCGCCCCCGGGGGTGAGGCGGTTGAGGTGTTCGGCCACGGCCACATAACCCTCGTACGGCGTCACCATGAAACAGGTGTGGGTAAACAGCCCGACCTGATCGCTGACGGCGTCGACCACGCGCGGCGAGGAGTTGCCGATCGTCGTGACGGCGATACCCGAGCCCATATCGATCAGCCGGTTACCGTCGATGTCCTCGAGGATGCCACCGGCGGCGCGCGCGGCGTACACCGGCATTGTCGTTCCCACACCGCGCGACACCGCAGCGTTCTTGCGTTCGATCAGGGCCGACGACTTCGGTCCCGGGATGGCGGTGGCGAGATGGCGGGTCTGTTCGACGGCAGTCACGGCTGACTCCTGGTGATGAGCGGGTGAAAACAGCAATTGACGCGTGATCCACCTACGGATCACGTTCATTCCGGCCTATTGTGCCACGATTTCCGTCGATGGAAACCATGTTGATCGTTGTATCGCGGGGTGAGCGGCAGGGCGGAGGTAGGGCTAATGGCACACTGGTGACCCGTACCCGCTGAACAAACCCGCGAAGGACAGCAGTTTCATGGATCTCGTCGTATTCCTGCCCCTCTTCATCATCCTGGGCGCCTTCATGTTCTTCGCCTCGCGCCGTCAGAAGAAGGCCATGCAGGCCACGATCGACCTGCACAACTCGCTGACCGTCGGCGACCGGGTGCACACCACCTCGGGCCTGCAGGGCACCATCGCCGGGATCACCGATGACTATGTCGACCTGGAGATCGCCCCCGGTGTCGTCACCACCTGGATGAAGCTCGCCATCCGCGACCGCATCGAAGAATCCGACTACGACGAGGACGACGACGCCGACGAGACCTTCGACGAGGTGACCGGCGCCGAGGAACTCACCGATCGCCCGACACCCAAGACTGACAGCAACTGAGCCAGGTTCACCGCGTACCCTCCCGGTAGCGCAGTCCTGAGTACCAGCCGTCCTGATCGTTTCGAGGAGACCCAAGAACCGTGGCATCGTCTTCGGCGCCGGTCCACCCTGCCCGCTATCTGTCGCTCTTCCTGGCACTCCTCATCGGTGTCTATCTCCTGGTCTTCCTGACCGGCGACAAGAAGCCCGAGCCGAAGCTGGGTATCGACCTGCAGGGCGGCACCCGCGTCACCCTGACCGCACGCACCCCCGACGGCTCACAGCCCTCGCGTGAATCGCTGCTGCAGGCGCAGGAGATCATCAGCTCCCGCGTCGACGGTCTGGGTGTGTCCGGCTCGGAAGTGGTGATCGACGGCGACAACCTGGTGATCACCGTGCCCGGCAACGACGGCTCCGAAGCACGCAGCCTCGGCCAGACCGCGCGGCTCTACATCCGTCCGGTCATCCACGCGATGCCGGCCCAGCCGGCCGGCGAGCAGCCTGAGGGCGCCCCCGAGGGGGCGCCACCGGGCCTGCCACCGGGCGGCGAGATCCCCGGGATGCCACCCGGGATGGATCCCGGCTTGCTGCCGGGGATCGCACCCGCCGAACCCGAGGCTCCCGTCCGCACCCCCGGGCAGCCGGGTGACCCGGCCGCGCCGCCACCGGCCCAACCGCGGCCTTATCCGCTGGAACCGCCGCCGCCGGGACCCGCGCCGACCCCGGCGCCGGCACCCGCACCGGCCACCGAGGCTCCGGGCACCCCGGATGATGACGCCAGCTTGGCCCAGCGCATCGCCGACGAGAAGCAGCTGCGGCAGAGCACCGATCAGAGCATCCAGCTGCTCGCCCTGCAGTTCCAGGCGACCCGCTGCAACGAGGACGATGTGCTGGCGGGCAACGACGACCCGAACCTGCCGCTGGTCACCTGCTCGGTCGACCACAACACCGTCTACCTCCTGGACAAGTCGATCATGAGCGGCGAGGAGATCCAGACCGCCGGCTCCGGGTTGGATCAGCAGCGCGGCGATTACGTCGTCGATGTCGAGTTCAAGAGCGGTGGCTCGCAGATCTGGGCCGATTTCACCGCGGCCAACGTCGGCACCCAGACCGCCTTCACACTCGACTCGCAGGTGGTCAGCGCCCCGGAGATCCAGGAGGCGATCCCGGGCGGTCGCACCCAGATCACCGGGCAGTTCACCGACGCCTCGGCGCGTGAGCTGGCCAACGTCCTCAAGTACGGTTCGCTACCGCTGTCCTTTGAATCCTCCGAGGCCGAAACCGTCTCGGCCACCCTGGGTTTGAGCTCGCTGAACGCCGGCCTGATCGCCGGAGCCGTCGGTCTGGCGCTGGTGCTGCTGTACTCGCTGCTCTACTACCGGGTGCTCGGGTTGCTGACCGCGCTGTCGCTGATCCTGGCCGGGGCCATGGTCTACGCACTACTGGTGCTGCTCGGCAGATGGATCGGCTACACCCTGGACCTCGCGGGTATCGCCGGTCTGATCATCGGTATCGGCACCACGGCGGACTCGTTCGTGGTGTTCTTCGAACGCATCAAGGACGAGATCCGCGAGGGACGGTCCTTCCGGTCGGCGGTGCCGCGCGGTTGGGCCCGGGCCCGCAAGACAATCCTGTCCGGTAACGCCGTCACCTTCCTGGCCGCCGCGGTTCTCTACGTCCTGGCTGTCGGCCAGGTGAAGGGCTTCGCGTTCACGCTGGGGCTGACCACCATCCTCGACGTTCTTGTGGTGTTCCTGGTGACCTGGCCGCTTGTCTACCTGTCCTCTAAGTCCGCGACGCTGGCCAAACCGACGTTCAACGGTCTCGGGGCCGTCCAGCAGATCGCCCGCGAACGGCGTGCCGCGCCGACGACAGGACGGGGTTAGTCAGATGTCGGCCAAGCATTCCTCCGAAGAGACCGTGGCGTCCGGAACCGGGGCCTCCGCCCCCGCTGCGCAGCACGGCTTCTTCGTGCGCCTCTACACCGGAACCGGTGCCTTTGAGGTCATCGGTAAGCGCAAGCTCTGGTACGCGGTCAGCGGTGCCATCGTCGCGATCTCGCTGCTGGCGATGCTGCTGCGCGGTTTCACCTTCGGTATCGACTTCGAGGGCGGCACCAAGGTCTCGATGCCGGTGGACGGCGCCAAGGCGCAGGCCACCACCGAACAGGTCGAGACGGTCTACAGCGAGGCGATGGGGCAGGCGCCCGAGACGGTGGTCATCGTCGGCAACGGGCCGTCGGCAACCGTGCAGATCCGCACCGAGACGCTGAGCAACGAGGAGACCGAGAAGCTGCGGACGGCGCTGTTCGACGCGTTCGCACCCAAGGGCACCGACGGCCAGCCCAGTATCCAGGCCATCAGCGATTCCGCGGTGTCCTCGACCTGGGGTGGCCAGATCACCCAGAAGGCACTCATCGCGCTGGTGGTGTTCCTGGTGCTGGTCTCGATCTACATCACCGTGCGCTACGAGCGGTACATGGCGTTGGCCGCACTGGCGGCGATGTTCTTCGACCTGATCGTCACCGCCGGGGTGTACGCCCTGGTGGGCTTCGAGGTCACCCCGGCCACCGTGATCGGTCTGCTGACCATCCTGGGCTTCTCGATCTACGACACCGTCATCGTGTTCGACAAGGTTGAGGAGAACACCGAGGGTTTCGAGCACACCACCCGAAGAACCTTCGCCGAACAGGCCAACCTGGCGGTCAACCAGACCTTCATGCGCTCGATCAACACCAGTCTGATCTCGGCGCTGCCGATCATCGCGCTGATGGTGATCGCGGTGTGGCTGCTGGGTGTGGGCACCCTGCAGGACCTGGCGCTGGTGCAGCTGGTCGGTGTCCTGGTCGGAACCTACTCGTCGATCTACTTCGCCACCCCGCTGTTGGTGAGTCTGCGTGAGCGCACCGACATCGTGAAGTCGCACACCCGCAAGGTCATGCGCCGGCGGGCCGCGGTCGCGGCCAAGTCCGACGGCGCCGTCGAGCTCGATGAGTCCGAGGACGCCGTGGAGGAGAGCGCCGCCGCCGAGGTCACCGCCCCGGCCGGCCCGGCCCCGGACAAGCCTGCACCGGGGGCAAAGCCGTTGCGCCCCAACCGACCGTCGGGCAAACGGCGGACGTAATGCCTCGGGCGAGGATCCGGGCCGGTGCGGTGGCAGCTGTCGCCGCGGTGGCGCTGGCCGGCTGTTCGTCGGGCTCCGACGGCGTCATCGACTACGCCGTCGACGGCACGCTCAACAGCTACAACACCAACACCGTCAGCGGTGCCGCGTCCGGCGGACCACAGGCCTTCGCCCGCGTGCTGACCGGTTTCACCTACCGCGGTCCCGACGGTCAGACGGTCAGCGACCGCGATTACGGCACCGTCGCAGTGGTCGGCCGCGCGCCGCTGATCCTCGACTACGAGATCAATGCCGACGCGGTGTACTCCGACGGCAAACCCATCACCTGCGATGACATGGTGCTGACCTGGGCGGCGCAGTCCGGCCGGTTCCCCGCCTTCGATGCCGCCAGCTCGGCCGGCTACCGCGATATCGCCACGGTGGACTGTGTGCCCGGCCAGAAGAAGGCCCGGGTCACCTTTGCCCAGGACCGGGGGATCGTCGACTACGGCCAGCTGTTCGGTGCCACCTCGCTGATGCCCTCCCACGTGCTGGCCGACGAACTCGGCCTCGGTGAGGGCGGGGTCACCCGGGCCGTCCAGACCCCCGATCTCCCGGCGATGGACCGGATCGCCACCGCCTGGAACACCAGCTGGAATCTCGGGCCGGGCACCGATGTGAAGAAGCTGCCGTCCTCGGGTCCCTACAAGGTCGAATCGGTCACCGACGAGGGCGCGGTGGTGCTGGTCGCCAACGACAAGTGGTGGGGTGCGGCACCGGCCGCGCCGCGGGTGACGGTATGGGCGCGAGGCGCCGATATCCAGGACCGGATCAACAACGGGTCCTTCGACGTCGTCGACATCGCGGCCGGATCCTCGGGCACGCTGAACCTGCCGGCCGGGTACACGCGCACCGACAGCCCGTCGGCCGGGATCGAACAGCTCATCTTCTCGGCGCAGGGACCGATGGCCGCGCCGCCGAACCGCCGTGCCCTGTCGTTGTGCACACCGCGCGACACCATCGCCGGCAACGCCGGGGTGCCGGTGGCCAACGCCCGACTGTCGCCGACCGCCGAGGATGCCCTGTCTGCGGCCGAAGGTGCCGGGGAGGCAGGACAGTTCGCGGTCGCCAACATCGAGGGTGCTCGGCTGGCGCTGAACAACCAGCCGTTGGCCGTGCGGATCGGGTACCAGAGTCCCAACCCGCGACTGGCGGCCACCGTCGGGGCGATCGCCCAGGCGTGTGCCCCCGCGGGCATCACGATCACCGATGCCGCCGGTGCCGACGTCGGCCCACACAGCCTGCGCGACAACACCATCGACGTGCTGATCGCCAGCACCGGAGGTGCGGCGGGCAGCGGCTCGACCGGATCGCCCGCGCTGGACGCCTACGACCTGCACACCGGTAACGGCAACAACCTGTCCGGGTACAGCAACGAGCGCATCGACGGCATCATCGACGCACTGGTGGTCGCCGCGGATCCCAAGGAGCTCGCCAGGCTGCTCGGTGAGAGCGGACCGATCCTCTGGGCAGACGTTCCGACGCTGCCGCTGTACCGTCAGCAGCGCACCTTGCTGACCGCCAAGCAGGTGGGGGCGGTCAGCCCCAATCCGACCCGATGGGGAGCAGGCTGGAACATGGACAGGTGGACTCAGTCGTGAGTGATGCCGCGGCGCTCATCAAGCGGCTGACCCGGGAGGTGGACGACTTCCCGAGTCCCGGGGTCCAATTCAAGGATCTGACCCCGGTATTGGCCGACCCGCAGGGCCTGGCGGTGCTCACCGACGCGCTGGCCGAGGTCGCGCAGGAGGCCGAGTTGATCGCCGGTCTGGATGCCCGCGGGTTCCTGCTGGGTGCCGCGGTGGCACTGCGGCGCGGCACAGGAGTGCTGGCCGTCCGCAAGGGCGGCAAGCTGCCCCCGCCGGTGCACTCGGTGGCCTACGACCTGGAATACGGTTCGGCGACGTTGGAGGTGCCGGCCGACGGTATCGATCTGGCCGGCCGCAGTGTTCTGGTGATCGACGACGTGCTGGCGACCGGCGGGACACTTGGCGCGGCCGCGCAGGTGCTGACCAAGGCCGGCGCCCGGGTCATCGGTGCCGCGGTGGTGCTGGAGTTGGTGGGCCTGGGCGGACGCGCGGCGGTCCAGCCGCTGCCGGTAACGAGTCTCATCACAGGCTGAGGGATATTCTCGAAGTCCACACGATGGCGAGGAGGTGAACGTGGCTGACGACAGCGGCACCGGGCAGCAGGTCACCGGGCAGCAGGTACAGGTCTCGCCGCCGGGTGAGAACGCTGCCCCGGACACCTCGAAGATCAGCGCCTCCCGACGCGTACGGGCCCGTCTGGCGCGGCGGATGACCTCCCAGCGCAGCCTGGTCAACCCGGTGCTTGAGCCGCTGGTCGCGGTGCACCGCCAGTTCCATCCGAAGGCCGACCTGGCCATCCTGCAGCGCGCCTACGATGTCGCCGAACAGCGGCATGCTGATCAGCTGCGCCGCTCCGGTGACCCGTACATCACCCATCCGCTGGCGGTGGCGAACATTCTGGCCGAGCTCGGCATGGACACCACCACGTTGGTGGCCGCGCTGCTGCACGACACCGTCGAGGACACCGGCTACTCGCTGGACGAGCTGACAGGAGACTTCGGCAGCGAGGTCGGGCATCTGGTAGACGGGGTGACCAAACTCGACAAGGTCGCACTCGGTAGCGCGGCCGAGGGCGAGACCATCCGCAAGATGATCATCGCGATGGCGCGCGATCCGCGGGTGCTGGTGATCAAGGTCGCCGACCGCCTGCACAATATGCGCACCATGCGGTTCCTGCCGCCGGAGAAGCAGGCCCGCAAGGCCCGCGAAACCTTGGAAGTCATTGCGCCCCTTGCCCACCGGCTCGGCATGGCGACGGTGAAATGGGAGCTGGAGGATCTGTCCTTCGCGATCCTGCACCCGAAGCGGTACGAGGAGATCGTCCGGTTGGTGGCCGACCGGGCACCGTCGCGCGACACCTACCTGGCCCGGGTCCGCGCCGAGATCGGTTCCTCGCTGGCGGCCATGAAGATCAACGCCACCGTCGAGGGCCGGCCGAAGCACTACTGGTCGATCTACCAGAAGATGATTGTCAAGGGCCGCGACTTCGACGATATCCACGATCTGGTCGGTGTCCGGATCCTGTGCGATGACATGCGCGACTGTTATGCCGCTGTGGGCGTGGTGCATTCGCTGTGGCAGCCGATGGCCGGCAGGTTCAAGGACTACATCGCCCAGCCGCGCTTCGGGGTCTACCAGTCGCTGCACACCACCGTCATCGGACCGGAGGGCAAGCCGCTGGAGGTGCAGATCCGCACCACCGATATGCACGACACCGCGGAATTCGGTATCGCGGCGCACTGGCGGTACAAGGAGACCAAGGGCCGCAACGGGGTACCGGGCGGGCACACCGCGGCAGAGGTCGACGAGATGGCCTGGATGCGCCAGCTGCTCGACTGGCAGCGGGAGGCCGCCGACCCCGGCGAGTTCCTGGAGTCGTTGCGTTACGACCTTGCGGTGCAGGAGATCTTCGTGTTCACCCCGAAGGGTGACGTGGTGACACTGCCCACCGGGTCCACCCCGGTCGACTTCGCCTATGCCGTGCACACCGAGGTCGGGCACCGGTGTATCGGTGCCCGTGTCAACCATCGACTGGTGGCCCTGGAGCGCAAGCTCGAAAACGGGGACCAGGTCGAGGTTTTCACCTCGAAGGCCGCCAACGCCGGGCCATCGCGGGACTGGCAGACGTTCGTGGTCTCTCCGCGGGCGAAGGCCAAGATCCGGCAATGGTTCGCCAAGGAGCGTCGCGAGGAGGCGCTGGAGGCCGGCAAGGAAGCCATCGTCCGCGAGGTGCGCCGCGGCGGACTTCCCTTGCAGCGCTTGATGAGTGTGGACTCGATGTCCAACCTGGCCCGCGAACTGCACTACGCGGATGTGTCGGCGCTCTACACTGCGGTGGGGGAGGGACACACCTCGGCGCGGCACGTCGTGCAGCGGTTGCTGGCGCAATTCGGCGGTGACGAGGAGGCCGAGGACGAGATCGCCGAGCGGTCCACCCCGGCCACCATGCCGGTGCGTCAGCGCACCAGCGATGACGTCGGGGTGTCGGTGCCGGGTGCTGTCGGCGTGCTGACCAAGTTGGCCAAGTGCTGTACCCCGGTTCCCGGCGACACCATCATGGGTTTCGTTACCCGGGGCGGCGGGGTCAGTGTGCACCGCACCGACTGCACCAATGCCGAGTCGCTGCAGGAACAGTCCGAGCGGATCATCGAGGTGCACTGGGCGCCGTCGCCGTCGTCGGTGTTCCTGGTCGCCATCCAGGTCGAGGCGCTCGACCGGCACCGGTTGCTCTCCGATGTCACCCGGGTGCTGGCCGACGAGAAGGTCAACATCCTGTCCGCATCGGTGACCACCTCCAACGATCGGGTGGCCATCAGCCGGTTCACCTTCGAGATGGGCGACCCGAAGCATCTGGGCCATGTGCTGAACGTGGTGCGCAATGTGGAGGGCGTGTACGACGTGTACCGGGTGACCTCGGCGGCGTAGTGCCATACTTCGCGCATGCGTAAAGCCCTGGTGCTCGTCATCGCGTCGTTGGCACTGGTCGTCGGTGCGTGTGGGTCCACCATCAAGCCCGAGGGCGCCGCCAAGTCGGTCACCGACATGGTTTCCCGGGAGACCGGTTTCACGCCCAAGGACACCGCCTGCCCGGACGGGGTCAAGGCCGAGGTCGGCACCGAGTTCGACTGCACGTTCACCGGACCGGACGGCGATTACGTCGCCAATGTGAAGATCACCAAGGTCGACGGCGACGACGTGGAGTTCTACATCGAGTCCAAGCGCGCCTGACTCAGTCGACCACCAACGCCGTCCCGATCAGGACGGCCAGCACACCGGTGGCCGCGGCGGCCACGGTGAGGCCGTAGCCGGCGCGGGTCAGCACCGCGTCGGTGGGGTCGGCCGGATTGACGTACACCGTCACCACATCGGCCGGGTCGTCCGCGGCGCGGTCCCGGGTGTACGCAGTGCCGCGGAAGACGTATTCGTAGCACTGTCCGTCGGTCCGGATCCGACCGGGCACCGCCACATAGGTCCGCATCCGCCACACCCGTCGGGCCAGCGTGCCCGCGGCGATGAACGCGAACAGTCCCAGGATGAGCAGAAAGACGCCGGCGACCATCACTGCACGATCACGGACTCGATGGTGACCGGGGTAGCCGGCGCACCGTCGTCGCCACCGTCGGCCACGCCGTCGGCGGCGATCTCGTCCAGGATGTCCAACCCGCTGGGATCGATGCTGCCGAACACCGTGTAGGTCGGCGGCAGCTGTGAATCCTCGTAGACCAGGAAGAACTGGCTGCCGTTGGTGCCCGAGCCGGCGTTGGCCATCGCGAGGGTGCCGCGCGGGTACAGCACCGGGGCCCGGATGGCCGGGTCGGTCAGCCGGTACTGATTGGTCGGGTACTCGTTGGGGAACTGGTAGCCGGGCCCACCCTGGCCGGTGCCGGTCGGGTCACCGCACTGCAGGACGCCGAGGTCGGCGGCGGTGGTCAGCCGGTGGCAGTCGCTGCCGGTGAAGAACCCCTGGGCGGCCAGGCTGGCGAAATTGTTGACGGTGCAGGGCGCCTGCGCATTGTTGAGCTGGATGCCGATGCGTCCGCGGTCGGTGGTGATCTCGGCCTCGACGATCGCGGGCGTGGTGGGTACCCGGCCCATCCGGGGCGGGTCCACCGGCTTGCTCGCCGGCTCGGCGGTCTTGAGGTACTGGCAGTTGGATCCCAGCGTCGCCGGTGGTTTGAACTCCGGCAGCTCCTCGACCAGGCCCGGCTGCGCGGTGTAGCCGGGTGAGGACGGGTTGTAGTTGCGGATGTCCTCGACGACCGCCCGGGTGGCCACCACCGCGACGATGACCACCAGCACCCCGAGCACGGTCAGCAGGTAACCGAGCACCAGCCCCGCGATGGCCATCCCGCGGCCCTCGTCACCGCTGCGTTTGATCTGGTACAGCGAGATGTGGCCGAACACGATGCCCAGCGGTGCGATCAGGATGCCGCAGATCAGCGCCGCGATGGCCAGCGAGTTCGTCGGGCGTGCCGCCGGTGGTGGGTAGCCGTAGGGCGCCGGTGGATACATGGCTCAGTCCAGCTGGATGGTCTTCACCTGCACCTTGGTGGCGGGCTCGCCATCCTGACCGCCGCCTGCGACCCCGGCGCCGGCGATCTTGTCCAGTGTCGCCAAACCGGTCTCGTCGATGGTGCCGAACACGGTGTAGTTGGGCGGTAGCTGGGAGTCCTTGTAGACCAGGAAGAACTGGCTGCCGTTGGTGCCCGGGCCGGCGTTGGCCATGGCCAACGTGCCACGCGGGTACAGCACCGGGCTCTGCAGCGCCGGGTTGTCCGGCTGGTACTGGTTGGTCGGATACTCGTTGGCGAACTGGTAACCGGGGCCGCCGGTGCCCTGACCGGTCGGGTCACCGCACTGCAGCACCGACAGGCTGTCGCTGGTGGTCAGTCGGTGGCACACGGTGTCGTTGAAGTAGCCCTGGCCGGCGAGGCTGGCGAAGCTGTTGGTGGTGCAGGGGGCCTGCGCGTTGTTGAGCAGCAGGCCGATATTGCCCTGATCGGTCGCCATGCTGACGCTGATCTCGGGCTCGTCCATCGGGATGGCCCCGGTGCGCGGCGGGTTGTTGGGCTTGCTGGCGGCCGCGGCGGCCGGGTACTGGCAGTCCTGGCCCAGCCCCGCAGGCGCGACGAAGGCAGGCAGCTTGCCGTCCGCGGCGGGCTGCGGTGCGTTCGGGTCGGCGCTGGTGGTGGTCGATGCCGACGCGGTGGTGTCGGAATCCTTGTTCGTGATGACGACGGTCGCCACGACCGCGCCGATCACCACGATCACGCCGGTCGCCGAGGCGATGATCGTGAGCAGGCGCTGCCGCTTGGCCCGCGCTGCCCGTCGCTCGAGCTGCCGATCGAGCTTGCGCTTCGCGTTCGCCCGTCGCTGTTCGTTGGTCGGCACCGCCGCTGTCCTCCTCGTTCGCCGTGCACGTCGGCAACGAGTGTGCCAGGCGATTCTGAGTGCGGGCCGTGCGACCCGCGCGAGTAGGGCTGCCGAAACACGACGTGGGAAACTGGCCGGGTGTTCATCACCGGATTTCCGACGGGGGTGCTGGCGTGCAACTGCTACGTGCTGGCACCGCATGCCGGGGCCGACGCCGTCATCGTCGACCCCGGGCAGTCGGCGTCGGGCCGGTTGCAGCGCATCCTCGACGAACAGCGGTTGACCCCGGCGGCGGTGCTGCTGACACACGGCCATATCGATCACATCTGGTCGGCGCAGAAGGTGGCCGACCGCTACGGCTGCCCGGTGTACATCCATCCGGCGGACCGCATGATGCTGACTGATCCGGTCAAGGGGCTCGGCACCTCGGTGTTCTGGGGGACGCTGGCCCGGCTGACGCTGGGGGCGTTCTTCTCCGAGCCGCGCCAACTGGTCGAACTGCGCACCGACGGTGAGGTGCTCGACCTCGGGGCCATCCGGGTCACCGTCGACCACACACCCGGGCACACGCAGGGGTCGGTCTGCTTCCGGACACCCGCCGGGGTGTTCACCGGGGACACCCTGTTCCAGGGCTCGGTGGGGCGCACCGACCTGCCCGGCGGCAGCGGTAATGCGCTGCTGGATTCCATCCTGACAAAACTGTTGGTGCTCGACGACGCCACCGTGGTGCTACCTGGACACGGTCCGAGCAGCACCATCGGCATCGAACGACGTACCAACCCATTCCTCGAAGGTTTGAGACTTTGACTGATTTCAGGGCACCCAAGGGCGTGCCGGATTACCTGCCGCCCGACTCGGCCGCGTTCGTCGCGGTGCGCGACGGCCTGTTGGGCGCCGCGCGTCGTGCGGGTTACGGCGATGTCGAGCTGCCGATATTCGAGGACACCGCGCTGTTCGCCCGGGGTGTCGGCGAGTCCACCGATGTGGTCAGCAAGGAGATGTACACCTTCGCCGACCGCGGTGAGCGGTCGGTGACGCTGCGCCCGGAGGGCACCGCGGGCGTCATGCGTGCGGTCATCGAGCACGGTCTGGACCGCGGACAACTGCCGGTCAAACTGTGTTATTCGGGCCCGTTCTTCCGCTACGAACGCCCGCAGGCCGGTCGCTACCGGCAGCTGCAGCAGGTCGGCGTCGAGGCCATCGGTGTCGATGATCCCGCGCTGGATGCCGAGGTGATCGCCATCGCCGATGCGGGCTTCCGCTCACTGGGCCTGGATGGTTTCCGGCTGGAGATCACTTCGCTGGGCGATGACACGTGCCGTCCGCAGTACCGGGAACTGTTGCAGGACTTCCTGTTCAAGCTCGACCTCGATGAGGAGACCCGGCGCCGCGCGGAGATCAACCCGCTGCGGGTGCTCGACGACAAGCGCCCGGCCGTGCGTGAGATGACCGCCGACGCGCCGCTCATGCTCGATCACCTCTCCGAAGTGGCCAAGGCGCATTTCGACACCGTGCTCGCGCACCTGGACGCGCTGGCAGTGCCGTATGTGGTGAACCCGCGGATGGTCCGCGGACTGGACTACTACACCAAGACCACCTTCGAGTTCGTACACGACGGCCTGGGCGCGCAGTCCGGGATCGGTGGCGGCGGCCGCTACGACGGGCTGATGAGCCAGCTCGGCGGGCAGGATCTGTCCGGTATCGGGTTCGGCCTCGGTGTCGACCGCACGCTGCTGGCGCTGCGTGCCGAGGGCAAGTCTGTCGGAGCCCAGAACCGGGTGGACGTGTACGGCGTGCCGCTGGGGGAGACCGCCAAGCTGGAACTCGCCAAGCTGGCGGCGGCCCTGCGGGCCAATGGAATCCGGGTCGACCTGGCCTACGGTGACCGCAGCCTCAAGGCGTCCATGCGGGGTGCCGACCGTTCCGGGGCCGTGCTGGCGCTGGTGGCCGGTGACCGCGATATCGAGGCGGGCACCGTCGGGGTGAAGGATCTGGGCACCGGCGAGCAGGTCGATGTCGCCGTGGCGTCGGTGGTCGCCGAGGTTCAGTCCCGGCTCGGCTGAGCAGGCCCGAACACCGCGGCGGTCAGCGTGGCCTCCAGGTTGCCGATCCCACCGCCGAACGGGTTGCCGCGCTTGAGGATCTGGGTGCCGTGCGGTGTGGTGACAACCAGTTTGGGTGAGCTGGAGGTCAGCTGCATCCGACGGTGGATGCGGATGTGGTCCAGTGGTACCTGCCGTCCGGTGCCGTCTCGGTAGGTGCGACGCGCACGGTCGAATACCGCGATGGGCACGAACGTGTCCAACGGGGCGTGCCGGCGGCGACGGATCGACCGCACCATGACGAACAGTCCGATGCCGAGCAGTGTGCCGACCCCGAGGACGGCCGCCGCGACAGGAGTCGGTACGCCGCCGAGTAGCAGTGCGATGATGCCGAATCCGCCGCACACCAGCGTGCCGACGAGAAGGACGAAGGCCGTTGTCTCGGCGGCCCCGTTGCCGCGGTCGATGACGAGGATGTCGGGACCGTCCTCGGCGATCACCAGGCCGCCGTGGTCGGCGATGATGCGCGTCATGGACACACTCTAGGGTCGGGGCATGCGAGTTTTGGTGCAACGGGTCAGCGCGGCCCGGGTGGTCGTCGACGGCGCGACGGTGGGGGAGATCAACCCAGCCGGGCAGGGACTGCTGGCGCTGGTCGGCGTCACGCACACCGACTCGGTCGACATCGTCGAGAAGATGGCCGAAAAACTCTGGCGGCTACGCATTCTCGACGAGGAGCAGGCCGCCGCCGATGTAGGTGCGCCGATCCTGGTGGTCAGTCAGTTCACGTTGTACGCCAATACGGTCAAGGGGCGGCGGCCTTCCTGGAATGCCGCCGCCCCACGACCGGTCGCCGAACCCCTGATCGATCGGTTCGCCGATTGTTTACGTGCGCTGGGTGCACCGGTCAGCACTGGCGAGTTCGGTGCGCACATGCAGGTCGAACTCGTCAACGACGGACCGGTGACGGTACTGCTGGAGCTCGAAGCTTGATCCCCAAGCGTGTCAGGTCTATCCTGACACGTGCGTCAGGTTCGACCTGACGCTGGAAGGGGGATTTCCGGTGGGGAAGGCTGTATCGGCGACGATGTTCTGCTCCTTCTGCGGGAAGGAATCCCGAGAGGTGGCGAAGCTCATCAGCGGACCCGGGGTGTACATCTGCGACACATGCGTTGGGCTCTGTGTGGGCATACTGGAGGACCGGCGCAGTCCGGAGATGGCACCGTTGCGCGACCGCGAGGACTATTCCGACGACGAACTGCTCGACGAGATTCCACGGATCGCCGCGACGACAGCGAATGTCGAAGCGGATCTCCGCGCTCGCGTCAACGAACTCCGCGAGCGTGGCGTCGCATGGTCCAAAGTCGCTGCTGCGCTGGGGGTCACGCGTCAAACGGCATGGGAGCGGTTCACGCGGTAGTTGATGCGCGACAGGTGTGAATCCCCTGCGGCGACGCGCATGGTCTTCCGCAGAGGATTCACACTCGGCTTGTGTCAGAAAGCAGCGACGCCGGTGCCGTCAAATAGCCATCGCTGCGCGCACCTCGGCCTCGGAGGACGACCCTCCGGTGCCGCTGGAGGTCACCCGGCCGGCCTCCAGGATGTAGTACCGCTGCGAGGATTCCAGCGCAAAGCCGATGTGCTGTTCGACCAGCAGCACACCCATGTCACCGCGCTGGGTCAGGGCAGTGATCGCCTCCTCGATCTCGGCGACCACCGACGGCTGGATACCCTCGGTCGGCTCGTCCAGGATCAGGCATTTCGGAGTGGTGATCAGTGCCCGGGCGATCGCGAGCTGTTGGCGCTGGCCGCCCGAGAGCAGCCCGGCGCGCCGGGTCAGCAGCTCCTTGAGCGCCGGGAACAGGTCCAGTTGCTCATCGATCAGTGCTTTGCCGTTCTTGCGGCCGTCGGCGACCACCTGCAGATTCTCCGCGGTGGTGAGCTGACCGAAGGACTGCTGCCCCTGCGGCACATAGGCGATACCGCGCGCCACCCGCGCGCTCGGCCGCAGTTTGGTGATGTCCTCACCGTCGAACAACACCTTGCCCGCACTGCATTTGAGCAGGCCGACGGCGGCCCGCAGCAGCGTGGTCTTTCCCGCGCCGTTGTGACCCATCACCGCGGCCACACCGTCGGAGGGCACCTCGAGGTTGACCCCGTGGATGACCTCCGAACGGCCGTAGCCGCTGCGGACGTCGACGAGTTCGAGCATCAGGCTTCCTCTTTCAGTTCGTCGGGCACGCCCTCGGTACCTGCCGCCGCCGTGCCCAGGTAGACCTCCTGCACCTTCGGGTTGGCCTGTACCTCGGCCACCGAACCCTCGGCAATCACCTGGCCACGGGCCAGCACCGTCACTGATGTCGCGAAGGCACGCATGAAGTCCATATCGTGCTCGACGACCACGACGGTGCGTTCACCGCCGATGCGCCGCAACAGGTTTCCGGTCTCCTCGCGTTCTTCGTGGCTCATGCCGGCCACCGGTTCGTCGAGCAGTAGCACATCGGCGTTCTGTACCAGCAGCATGCCGATCTCCAGCCACTGCTTCTGACCGTGCGCCAGCACCCCGGCGGGCTTGTCCACCAGATCGGTCAAACCCGTTGTGTCCAGCGCTTCTTCGATTGACGGCAGGATGCCCGAGCGACGGCGCAGCAGTGACCACGCCGACCGGCCGGCTCCGGCCGCGATATCGAGGTTCTGCAGCACGGTGAGCTGCTCGAACACCGTCGCCGTCTGGAAGGTACGCCCGACGCCGTTGCGGGCGATCTGATGCACCTTCTTGCCCAGCAGTTCCACACCGGACTTGCTCACCGACCCGGTGGCCGATACCAGTCCGGTGATGGCATCGATCACCGTGGTCTTGCCGGCGCCGTTGGGGCCGATCAGGAAGCGCAGGTCGCCCTGGAACAACGTCAGGTCGACGTTCTGCACCGCCTTGAAGCCGTCGAAATCGACAGTGAGGCCCCGCACTTCGAGGTACTGGGTGCCCATGCCGACGTTGCCGCCGGCGGCGGGCTCCGGATGGTTCTCGGTCTGCACGTCGGTCATGTGGTGGCTCCGGCCTTCTCGGGCTCAGGGTCGGGATCAGGTTGCGCAACCGGTTTGGGTTCGTCGTCGGGCTTGCCCTTGCGCTTGCGGCGCAGGAACACCGCCAGACCGGCCAGGCCGGCGGGGAAGAACCCGACAACCAGGATGAACAGCAGGCCCTGCCCGTAGATCCAACCGGACGGGTACTGCTCGGAGAACAGCGTCTGCGCCCATGCCACGCCGATGGCCCCGAGTACCGGACCCAGCAGCGTCGTGCGTCCGCCGATGGCCACCCCGATGAGGAACGCGATGGAGGGCAGGATGCCCACCTGCGATGGGCTGATGAAGCCCACGATCGGGGCGAACAGCGCACCGGCGATGCTGGCGAACAGGGCGGCCGCGGTGTAGGCGACGACCTTGATGTTGGCGGGGTCGTAACCGAGGAAGCGGACCCGCTCCTCACCGTCGCGCACCGCCACCAGCAGTTCGCCGTACCGGCTCTGCATCAGCTGACGCACCACCGCGACGGCCACCAACAGGGTGCCTGCCGCGATGAAGTACAGCATCTGCTTGTTCGCCGGGTCGGCCAGCCGGAAGCCGAAGAACGTCCGGAAACCGTTGAGCCCATTGGATCCACCGAGACTCATCTGGCCGACCAGCAAGATCGCCAGAGCGGCCGCCAACGCCTGCGACAGGATCGCGAAATACGCGCCCTTGACCCGACGCTTGAACACACCGAGGCCGAGCGCGGCCGCGACACCCGTCGGGATCAGGATGATGCCCAGCAGCGTCACCAGCGGTGAGGCGAACGGTGCCCAGAAGCCCGGCAGTTCGCGGACACCCTGGATCTGCATGAAGTCGGGCACATCGTTGCCGGCGAGTTGGGCGTCGGCGATCTTCAGGTGCATGCCCATGATGTAGCCGCCGATACCGAAGAACACTCCCTGGCCCAGCACCAGCATGCCGCCGCGGCCCCAGGCCAGACCGATGCCGACCGCGACGATTGCGTAGCACAGGAACTGGCCGAGCAGGCCGAGTCGGAAGGTGGACAACGCCACCGGCGCCACACCGAACAGCAGTACCGCGGCCACGCCGAAGCCCGCCCAGGTCTGCCAACGTCCGAGGATCGTTTTCACACCAGACTCCTTGTCCGCACGGTGAACAGACCCTGCGGGCGAACCTGCAGGAAGATCACGATGATCACGAACAGAATCACCTTGGCCAGCGATGCCGTGGTGTTGTACTCGATCACCGAGTTCAGGAAGCCGATACCGAACGCGGCGATGACGGTGCCCTTGATCTGGCCCAGACCGCCGACCACGACCACCAGGAAGGCGTCGATCAGGTAGGCCTGACCGATCGTCGGGCTGGTGGAACCGATCAACGTCAGCGCCACACCGGCGACACCGGCCAGGCCTGACCCGATGAAGAACGTCGTGATATCGGTCTTGCGGGACGAGATACCGCTCGTCTCAGCAAGATCCCGGTTCTGCACCACCGCCCGGATCCGTCGACCCATGGGGCTGGCCTTGAGTGCGACCGCCAGCGCGGTGACACAGGCGATGGCCAGCACCAGGATGAAGATGCGGGTCTTGGGAACCACGGCGCCGAAGATCTCGAAACCGCCGGACAGCCAGGACGGCGCGACGACGTTGACGGCAGGTGCACCGAAGATGTCACGGGCCAACTGCTGCAACACAAGTCCGACACCGAAGGTCACCAGCAGCGTGTCCAGCGGGCGGTGATACATCCGCTGGATCAGGGTGACCTCCAACAGCACGCCGAACAGTCCGCCGATGATGAATCCGATGACCAGCGAGATCAGCAGGGACGCACCCGCATTGGAGACGATCTGCTGGACGACGAAGGTCGTGTAGCAGCCGGCCATGATGAACTCGCCGTGCGCCATGTTGATGACGCCCATCTGGCCGAACGTGAGTGAGAGACCGAGTGCAGCCAGCAACAGGATCGAGCCGAGGCTCAATCCTGTCGCCAGCTGTCCGACGAGGACATCCATGTGAGACCTAGCCGGACAGGCCGGCGGCCCACGGGTAGGACTTCAGGAACGGGTCCGGCTCGATCGGGCCGTCGGACTCCCAGACGGTGTAGATGAGGCCGTCGGGCTTGATCTCACCGATGCGCGCAGTCTTGGTGATGTGGTGGTTCTCGCCGTCGATGGTCACCAGACCCTCGGGGGCCTCGAACGTCACGCCGTCGGCGTTGTCCTGAATTGCCTTGACGTCGAACGACTGCGCCTTCTCGACGGTGTTCTTCCACAGGTAGACCGACACGTAGGCGGCCTCCATCGGGTCCGAGGTGGGCTTGTTCTCGCCATAGGCCTTCTTGTAGGCGGCGACGAACGTGTTGTTCACCGGGGTGTCGATGGTCTGGTAGTAGTTCCACGCGGTCAGCTGATCGGTGATGTTCTGGACACCGATACCGCCGACCTCTTCTTCGGCGATGGACACCGAGACGACCGGCATGGCCTGCGGGGTCAGGCCGACGTTCTTGTACTCGCGGAAGAAGGCGACGTTGGAATCGCCGTTGAGGGTGTTGAACACTGCGTCGGCATCGGCGGTGCGCACCTTGTTGACGATGGTGGAGAAGTCGGTCGAGCCGAGCGGGGTCAGGTCTTCGCCCTTGATCTCGATGCCGTTGGCTTCCGCGTACGCCTTGATGATTCGGTTCGCGGTCTGCGGGAACACGTAGTCGCTACCGACCAGGTAGAGCGACTTGACGCCCTTTTCCTTCAGGTAGTCCAGTGCGGGGACGATCTGCTGGTTGGTGGTGGCGCCGGTGTAGAAGATGTTGGGGGAGGACTCCAGGCCTTCGTACTGGACCGGGTAGTAGAGCAGCGAGTTGCTGTCCTCGAACACCGGCAGCATGGCCTTGCGACTCGACGAGGTCCAGCCACCGAACACCGCGGCGACGCAGTCGCTGCTGATCAGCTTCTGGGCCTTCTCGGCGAACACCGTGGGCTCCGAGGCGCCATCCTCACCGACCAGCTGGATCTGCTTGCCCATCACGCCACCTGCGGCGTTGATCTCGTCGACCGCCAGTTTGATCGAGTCACGGACCGTGACCTCGGAGATGGCCATGGTGCCCGACAGCGAGTTCAGCGAGCCGACCTTGATCGTGTCACCCGAGGTGTCGACGCAGGATGCCGCGCCGCTGCCGGCCTCGTCGGTGGCCTTGCTGCCACAGGCGGAGAGCAGCATCGACGCGGAGATCGCGACGCTTCCTGCTATCAGGAACGATCTCTTGGAGGTCGAGCGAGTAAGACGCATCTACGGCCTTTCGTTCGAGTTCTGCTGCATTAGCGGAACTTTCGGACCCGATTGGGTGTCGAATCGGCACGTTAGGGGCACTAGGTTACTGTGAAATTTCTCTATGTGACGAACAAATTAACCTGTTGCTCAATGTGTGTTTTCCGGTGATTTACGGGTACAAGGGCCCGCTGTCCGGGCCGATATGGGCCCTGTGTGGCCGTTGTAACGATCAGGTAGCGTCCGACGATGTGAAGGTCATGCGAAAAGCTACGAGCAAGGTCGGTGCAACTGTTGGTGCCGCTGTTGTGGCGGCGGGCGCGGTTCTCGCGCTCGGGCCGGCAACGGCTCATGCCGAGCCCGAGGGTCAGCTGGTGCGGTACACCTTGACCACCGGCGCGCCCTACCAGTTCCAGCTGTTCTACCTGACGGCGCAGCCGCCGAGCCTGGACGCCTTCAACGCCGACGCGTACGCCTACGCCAAGCGCGAGACCGTCACCGTCGTCCCCGGGGCGCCGTGGGTCTTCGAGACCACCCTGGCTGACCCGCAGTGGGCGATCCTGCAGGTGAGCAGCACCACCAAGGGTGGCGTCGGCGCACCGAACGCGCATTGCGAGATCGTCGCCGGCGATCAAGTCATCGCCGCGCAGGACAACCCGTACAGCCCCTGGTGCCAGGGCACCCAGTGGTGACTCAATAGTTGTTGAGCGAGAGCGCCGGCCCATTCGGGCCGGCGCTTTTTCGTGTCGCTTGACATTTACATCGAACAATTGTTCGATGATGACATGCGGTGGGATGGGCAGGGGGTGCGGGTCGACGACGGGGCACTGCCCGGTCTGGCGCGCCTCGGATTCGTCCGTAGTGTGCGCACGCCGGAGTTCGAGGGGATCACCTTCCACGAGATCCTCTGCAAGTCGGCTCTGAACAAGGTGCCGGATTCATCGATGTTGCCTTTTCGCTACACGGTCAACGGTTACCGCGGCTGTTCGCATGCCTGCCGCTACTGCTTTGCGCGGCCGACCCACGAATACCTGGATTTTGATCCCGGTGCCGACTTCGACTCGCAGGTCGTGGTGAAAACGAATGTCGCCGAGGTGCTTTCGCGTGAACTGTGCAGGCGCACGTGGACTCGCGAGACGGTGGCGCTGGGTACCAACACCGACCCGTATCAGCGGGCCGAGGGGCGCTACCGGTTGATGCCGGGCATCCTGGGCGCGCTGGCGGACTCGGGTACGCCGTTCTCGATCCTGACCAAGGGCACCATGATGCGCCGCGATCTGCCGCTGATCGCCGACGCGGCGCACGACGGCGCCGGCGCCAGCGTGTCGATCTCACTGGCGGTGGGGGATGTCGATCTGCAGAAGTCGCTTGAACCCGGCACCCCGTCGGTGGAGGCGCGGCTGGCGTTGATCTCGGCGGTGCGTGACGCGGGGCTGGACTGCCATGTGATGGTCGCGCCGGTGCTGCCGGGGCTGACCGATTCCGTCGAGCACCTCGACGAGCTGCTGCGCAGGATCGCTGAGGCCGGGGCGACCGGGGCCACGGTGTTCGGGCTGCACCTGCGCGGTTCTACGCGCGGCTGGTTCATGCAGTGGCTGGAGCGTGAACACCCCTCGCAGGTTTTCCTGTATCGGCGGTTGTACCGGCGTGGCGCGTACCTGCCGTCCGATTACCGCGATGAACTACGTACCCGGGTGGCCCCGCTGCTCACCCGGTACGGATTGACTGGGCGATCGGCTCGTGTCGCATTGTCGGCACCGCCGACGCCGGCCCGCGCCGGTGCCGTTTCCTCCGAAGTCACGGCACCGGCGCACCCCACCTTGTTCTGAGAGGCGTGTCACACCCGAATGGCATAATAGAACACATGTTCGAAACGTTGGGTTTGCGGGAGCTCAGTGATGAGGCGCTGGCCTCTGCGTTGTCGGCGGAGACGCAGGCCGAGGCTGCTGCTGCCGCGCGTCGTTTGGCGCTGGTCGCCGAGGTCACAGCCCGGCATTGCGATGACGAGGACGACACCTCGGCGCTCAAGCTCATCGATGGGTGGGCGTTGGCCAAGGCGCAGGTCTCGGCGGCCTGCAACCTGGGGCCGCAGGCCGCGAGCACCCAGATGCGCATCGGGGTCGCCCTGCGCGAACGGCTACCGCAGACCGCGGCGGTCTTCGCGTCGGGTGCGATCTCGGCGAAAGTGATCACTGCGATCACCTGGCGCACCCACCTGGTCACCGACCCCGACGCCCTGGCCCGCATCGATACCGGGATCGCCGAGAACGCCCACCAGTTCGGCGCCTTATCGGAGGAGGGGTTGATCCGGGCCGTCGACTACTGGGTGCACCGGTTCGATCCGCTGGCCGTCATCCGGTCCAAGGCCGCAGCCAAGGACCGCTACCTCGAATTCGGCGACAAGGACGACCCCGACGGTGTCGTGTCATTTTGGGGTCGCATGCGCAGCACCGACGCCAAGCTCACCGACGCGCGCGCCGACCAGTTGGCCGACAGTGTCTGCGCAGACGACCCGCGGACCAAACGGGAACGCCGCGCCGATGCGCTCGCCGCGGCCATGGCCGGCGCTGACCGGTTGACGTGTCTGTGCGGCAACACCGACTGCCCGGGATCCGGGAACGATCCACGCGCCGGTGCGGTCACCATCTAT